>DATGXB010000246.1:0-9561 GCA_035299225.1 Nostocaceae cyanobacterium
GGCAGGGGGCAGAGGGCAGGGGGCAGGGGGAGAAAAATTAAAAATTAATGATTTGTCTCCAGTTAGGGGGTGAGATTGTATCAGGATGAGGAAATCATGAATCCAAAATTCAGAATCCAAAATCCAAAATTCTCCTGCACTCCTTACTCAGAACTTCCATTCCTGATTTTTAATTTCTAATTTTTAGTTGCTTATGCCTGTTTATTTTTATTGGGGTGAAGATGATTTTGCACTGGAAAAGGCGGTAACGGGTTTGCGCGATCGCATTCTTGACCCGCTTTGGTTAAGTTTTAATTATACCACTTTTCCCCCAGAACAACCGGATGCGGTAATACAAGCCTTAAATCAGGCCATGACTCCTGCTTTTGGGGCTGGTGGGCGTTTGGTGTGGTTGGTGAATACCAGCTTGTGTCAAAGTTGTCCAGATAATGTGTTAGCAGAATTACAGCGCACTTTGTCAGCTATTCCCGAAAACTCTTTTTTATTACTCACTAGCCGCAACAAGCCAGATGAACGCTTGAAGGTGACAAAATTACTCAAACAATTTGCCGAATTTAAGGAGTTTGGCCTGATTCCTCCTTGGAAAACAGAGTTATTGGTGCAGGCTGTACAGTCAGCTGCTCAAACGGTAGGCGTAAAGTTAACACCCCAAACGGCGGAAGTATTGGCGGAATCTGTAGGTAATAATACGAGATTGCTTTACAATGAATTAGAAAAATTGCGTTTGTATTCCCAAAACAGTAATCAGGTTTTAGATGTAAATATTATTTCTCAGCTAGTCAGAAATACTACCCAAAATACTTTACAATTAGCATCAGCCATTAGAACCGGAGATACAGCTAAAGCTTTGGGAATTTTGGCAGATTTGATCAATGCGGCTGAACCTGGTTTGCGGATAGTAGCCACACTAATTGGTCAATTTCGCACCTGGTTATGGGTAAAAATGATGATAGAAAGCGGAGAGCGTAACCCCCAAGCGATCGCTCAAGCAGCTGAAATCAGCAATCCCAAACGCATCTACTTTTTACAGCAGGAAGTCAAATCCCTGTCTGTACAACAGTTAGTTTCTACCCTACCCTTACTTCTAGAATTAGAAGTCAGTCTCAAACAAGGTGCCTCAGAAATCATCACTCTACAGACGAAGGTGATTGAACTTTGCCAAATCTGTCGGGGGAGATGAGGATGCAGGATGGAACATCTGAGGGAGAAATCAATTCACAAAGATTATCATCTATTCTCTGTACTTCTGCAACATTTGATGTTATGAACAAAATTGATCATTTACTTTTCCCCGGTCATCTGAAGCGATCGCCTGTTAAATATCTCATTTTTACCCTGAGTCTAATGGGTTTAATCATCCTGGAATGGGGATTAAGTACCAAAGTAATGGCGCAAAACAGCAATGTAAGTAGTACAGAAGTTCTGAACTATGCTAAATCTGTGTTAGCAATGGAACAACCACGCCAAGAAGCTTTTGAGAGAATTAAAAAGGCGATTAATGGTCAAGAAGTGCCAAAAATTGTTTGTAATGACCCCAATAGTATCAACAATTTACCAGATGCGGCTAAGAAAATTGCTGTTAGCTATTGCAATCGTTCACAGAAAATTGTGGAGGAGAATGGGTTAACTATTGAGCGTTTTAATAGAATTACTTTAGAAATCCAAAATAATGGTGAATTAAATCGGCAGGTTTACAATACTTTGTTACGCTTGCAAAAATCCCCTGAATCTCCTTAGACAACACTACCCAGAAGGCAGAGAAATTTTAGATTTTAGATTTTGGATTGAACAATCTTAAATCCAAGGTTGCAAATCCAAAATTCTACAGTCTGGAAGCGGAAAATCGCCATAATTCTCTGGGCTTCACTTTGCTCTAGGAGGCAGGAGGCAGCTTTGCTGGAGGCAGGAGGGAAGAAGGTTAATTAAATAGTAATTTCCAGGTTTTTCAACTGGATAATTATTTCCGCCATGTTGCTCTAGCCTAACTATAGAGCATGAAACCGCAACCAAGAAAGATAATTTGTACTCTTAATATTAAAACATAAACCTTAATTTTACTTAATAGTTTCTCTTGACCAAACTAGCAACCACAGTGGCTAATTCTGCGGGTTCAATTGGTTTTGGTAAATGTAGTTGATAACCTTCTTGTATAGCACGCATTCGGTCTTCGGCTCGTGCATAGGCTGTTAAAGCGGCGGCAGGAATTTTCCCTCCTTGTTCTGGTGGTTGCGATCGCACTTTACGAATTAAAGAATAACCATCTTCTTGAGGCATACCAATATCACTCACCAAAACATCTGGTTTCCAGACTTGTAAAAGTTCCAAGGCTTCTGAGGCTGAACAAACTGCTTGAACTTGAGCTTGACATTGTTCTAAAACTGTGGTGACAAATTCACGACTATCACTTTCATCATCCACCACTAAAACGCGTACACCAGCCAAACAAATAGAGAAGGCTGATAAATTAATATCTGACGTGTGAGCAGTTATGTCCAACCGTTCAGGATTTTTCGCTATCAAGGGTAATTTAACTGTAAATATGGCTCCCTGATTTTGACCTGGACTACTTACCTGGACAATACCCCCATGTAGTTCCACTAAATGACGTACTAAGGACAATCCTACACCTAACCCACCGTGGGATCTAGTGCTAGAACTATCTGCTTGTCGGAAGCGATCAAAAACATAAGGTAAAAATTCAGGATTAATCCCAATACCTGTATCTTTGACCTCTATTTGAGCATAATTGCTAATTTTTAGTTGTTTATTTTCCTGTTCTGGGTGATGAATGACTATTTTTGAGAGGGTAATTGTCACATTTCCGCCTATCGGGGTAAATTTAATTGCATTAGCTAATAAATTCCAAATAATTTGTTGTATCCGTTCTGGATCACCAGATACTAAAAAGTGGGGATGAAAATCTAGGTTTTGGGGTGAAATGACAAAACTTAAATCTATTTTTTTTGCTTCAGCTGCTAGATTGACAGTTTCAATTGCGGCTTCAATAATGGGTGCTAAATCACAAGTATGCACATTTAGCTGTAATTTACCACGAATTATCCTGGAGATATCTAGTAAATCTTCTACTAATTGAGTTTGGGCTCTAGCATTGCGTTCAATAGTTTCTAAAGCTTGAGCGATTTGTGCTTCATTAAATTTACGAGCGCGTAACAACTGCGCCCAACCTAAAATAGCATTCAGAGGCGATCGCAATTCATGGGATAAAACAGCTAAAAACTCATCTTTCATCCGATTAGCTTCTTTTAGCTGGTCTGTCTGTTGTTGTAAAGAAGCAATTAGACTATTTCTCTCCATCGCTAAAGCAAATTGATCACAGACTGCCTGCATCATTGCTAATTGATTTTCAGTAAAATAATTCTGACTACGACTACCAAACGATAATGTACCTAGTAGCTGACCTTGGGACATTAAAGGATAACTATAAAAAGCCTGAATTTGGTTTAAGCGGAGGATTTCAGTTTTAGGTTCTGTAGATATTTGCAAGTTTTCTAAAACCATGAACCTTTTTTCTTTAGCCACAATTCCACAAATTGCTTGCTCAAATTCTAATAATTCAATACTTTGGGCTAATTCCTCACTTATTCCTGTATAAGAAACTAGACGCAAGTAATTGTTATGCTCAACCACATAATTAAAATAAAGATCCAAACCTACTTGTGCCGCCAATGTTTGGAATACTTGGTTAATTAAATCTTTTGGTTGCTGAGGAGAAAGTAAATTATTAGCAGTATTAAATAATAATTGTAGTTTGTTATAACCTAATGACAGGTCTTTTTCTACTTGTTTAAGATTAGTAATATCTTGACAACTCATTAAACAAGTAGCTGGATAACCATGCATCGCGGGTAAAATATCAGCAAAAATTAATAAGGAACGCATACCTGTAGAGGTATGTAAATCTAACTCTAACCCTGCTAAACGTTCCCCATTAGCTACCCTTTGTTCTGGCATTTCTGCTTCCGAGAGGCGATCGCCACTAGAATTAGTATAATAATAAGATGATTTACAACGGGGAAATTTACCTCCAGCTAATTCATCAGCCGCTTGATTAGTAAATATCACATTGGCTGTTTCTGATTCAATAAATAATAAGGGAATCGGCATTAAATTCAGCACATCTTCTAACCATTTGTGATGATTATGTTGTAATTCCTCAGTCTGTTTACGTTCTGTAATATCTAAAAATGCACCTACGCAACCTCTAGTTTTTCCTTCTTCATCAAACAAAGGAGCAACATATTCTAATAAATTAACAACAGTACCATTATCATGAACAACATCTACTTCAAAATCTAACACTTCTACACCATGCACTGCTGCATACTGCATTGGTAATTCCTCTGGTGCTAACTCCCGACCGTGACGGTAAACTTTAAAGTTAGTGGGTTTTTCTTCATTAGCAGCACTTAGAGAAGCATTTATATTTGGGGAAATATTCAGTTGTTTAGCAAAAGCTGGATTAACTCTAATTTTTTGGCATTCTGGATCTTCAGCAATACCAATACCTACAGGCAGCACATCTAATAACGTTTGTAACTCATCTACACGACGCTGTAAATCCTTGTTTAGTTGGAGTATTTCTTCTTCTTTTTGCTTTTTCTCGCTAATGTCGCGGGTGATAGTAGCTAGGGCAATAGGTAGATTAGTATTTTTATCTTTAATCAGGAAAACATAATAATCTACAGGTATGGATGCACCTGTTTGAAGGTGTCTGAATCTAAATTCTCCCCGCCAATGTCCTTGACATAAAACTGTAGGTAAAATGTATTCTTGAAAGTATTTTTGATCTTCAGGAAACAGATATTCTGAAACTTGCTTTTGTCTGCTGTGGTCTAAACTATCTAAACCTATTAACTTTAGTCCAGCTTGGTTAAGATACAAAGTTTGACCTGCAAAACTAGCAAACCCAATAAAATCAGAACTATTTTCAATGATCGCAACTAATTTTTGTTGTTCTGCTTCTGCTTTTTTCGTTTCACTTAAATCTAAAACAAAACATACACATTCTTCTTTTTTTTCTCCTACTAATACATAACCAATCAGAATAGGTACTCGACTACCATCTTTACGGATATATTCTTTTTGATATGGGGCACAGGCGGCATTAAGGCTACTTTTGGCTTGTGCGATTCCTTTTTCATCTAAATATGAATATTCTGGGGGTGTCAAATTTTTCCAATCTAACTTTCCTGATAATATATCATCTTTGGTATAACCAATTAACCGCAGAAATTCCTCATTGGCTTGTTCAATACCTCCATAAATATCACTAAATAAAATTCCAATAATATTAGAATTAAACAAGCTATGGAGTTTTTCTTGATATTTTTTCAGGTCGGCGTGTGCGCGATCGCGTTGACGGCTAAGACGTTCCACAATAACTGCATTTTGCCAGACTACTATCCCCATAGCTACAATCAAAATGATCACAAATAGGGACATCCCAAAAGCGGCATCATAAAGTTGTGCCTCTTGACCTTTAACTATTAACCAGCCAACACTTAAAGGAATCATAATTGATGCTAGTAAAAAGCGACGGGATAGTAAGCTAGTGTAGGTATTACTGGTTACTAAACGCATTATTCCTTGATGGGGATTTACCCACAAAATACCAGCACATAAGAGTAAAAATGTGAATGCTGCGGGCAGTGTCATTAGTGTTAATGCTGGCCATAACTTATAAAAAAACTTTACATTGTAGGCAGACCAAACTAATGCTTGTAAGCTAATTAAGCCTGCTCCTATAGCAAGAATTTGTGCATACCAATAGCGATATAATGGTTTTGGTTTTCCTAATAATTCTAAAGCTATACCAATCAACAAAAAATTCAGAGCAGCATTAATCTTAATTCTCTCTGAATAAACTACACTAACGGATGAAGGTCTAGAACTTAGTACCTGGTCAATACCTAAGTTTATATCTCCAACATACTCTATAATTGTTAGCAATCCAAAAAGTGCTACTACTAAAGCTAAAGCTCTAGAACAGTATAAACAAATTAATTGATAAAGTTGTAATTTTCTGGTATTATTTTGTCTACGTTTACTAATTTTAAACAAACCCAAAGATAAACCAGAAAGGATAAAACAAACTGCTGCATTTAATGTAATTGCTGCATTACCAACATAGAGAGTTCTTAGACTTTCAATTCCACTGAACCAACCCAAAAGGACTATAACACCAACAAGAATAGAAAATAAGCTTGCAATATTTATTACCCCTAAATAAGCAATTAATTTCCACAAATTTTCTAAGCGCATCTGTTTAAAACTAAACATTGGAATTTATAGAATCTGCTACGGTAGAAATGATAACATTTTTGATGCTTATAAGTAGATTTAATACGGTAAGTCTATCTAGGATAATTCTACTTACTCAGTGCTGAACTTTTATCTACCTGTATATATATTTTTTAACTGGCAGGACCATAAGTAATTAGGCAGAATTAATTACACAACTTATTTCCCTGCACCACACTGAGGGCAGTCGAAGCATTCCCTTGCTTTACCTCGGAAATTAATTTTGCACGACTACTTATCATAGAACAAATATCTGTCTTTAATTAGAGTTTTTAAATTTTTGTCATAATCCAGAGGAGGAGATACTGATTTATATTTTACGCCTTATGGGAGTAAAAAAATCTTCTTGTTTTACGGCATATTTCAGATAAATGAGGTACAAATCTTTGGAACAAACCCTTATACTAAGAGACTTTTAACCCTGCACCGCACTGAGGGCAGTCAAAGTCTTAAGAGTTCCCTGCTGTATAAGGGTTGCTAGAGTTACTCAAAACGATGATTTTAGAATCATCAACGAAATTACAAGGATTTCAGCATCTAATTCACATAAGCCGTATTTTACAAATCTTAAAGTTTTGATTTTTAAACGGGAATAAAAATATATTAATAATTTGTAAGTAGTCGTGCAAAATTAATTTCCTACCTAAAGCAAGGGAACTCTTAACACTTCGACTGCCCTCGGTGCGGTGCAGGGAAATAAGTTGTGTAATTAATTCTGTCTAATTACTTATTTACATATAGCAGAAATTTTCCCGATTTTATTCAAAATTACGAAAAAATATTATTCTGTTCAATTACAATGATGAAAATACGTTAATTTAAAGAGAGGATTGCCCTTTGAAAGTAATAAAAAAAACGTTAATTTTACCTAATTTCTAACCATGATTAATATTTTTAGAATAGTAGTTTTTACACTATTACAACAAGTCAAAAATCAAAATAAGCCAGTGTGTTGGGTGCTTTCTCCGACTTGTAGCAACTGGCATTCAAAAGTCAAAAGTGCAGAAAGATTGTATAGTAAACTTTTTAATCTTTTTAGACTGGATAACTATTTCCGCCGTGCTGCACTAGATAAGTATTTAGTTTTCACCAGTTATATTGGCTTTATTTTTCTGCCAAAATTCTATGAACACAACATATTAATAGTTCTCTTAAAAACTTATAAGTAACAATAGTGTAAAATGCTATGGTAAATAGAAAGATCGCTTTTAGTTATTGCCATTCTATCATTAGGACACAGCAATGCTATCTTCCTGAGTAGATCACATCCTAACAAAAAAAGTTGGTGGTAGACAAAAACCAATATACTAGATTAGAATTTGACATAGTTAAATACTATGTTAATTAGGATACCATCAACAAAAAATTTCCCGATGAAATACTTGAAATTTTTAGTAAAAAGTTATCCAGTATGATGAGAAGATTGGGACTTGGTGTGGTGGATAAAATGTAAACAGGAGTGAGAAGAATGGATTTACGTACAGACGCTTTACAAATCCTTAAAGATACTAGTAGAACTTTTTATATTCCCATTAGTATTTTGCCTTCAGGATTGCAAGAGGCTGTAACATCTGCTTATTTATGTATGCGGGCAATTGATGAAATAGAAGATCATTCGGAATTAGATAATAACATCAAAGCACAGATATTGCGAAATATTAGCAATACTTTACAAGCAGGGGTAGATGGTTTTGCAGTTGATGCTTTTTCTGTTGGGTTTAATGGTTATGAGAATATTTTACCAGAAGTGAGCCTGAGAATTAGAGAATGGTCAATACTGGCACCGGAAACTATTGCTCCACGTATTTGGGACGCAACAGCAGCTATGGCTGATAGAATGGCGTATTGGGCTGAGAAAAACTGGAAAATAGAAAGCGAGTCTGATTTAGACCGTTATACCTTTGGAGTTGCGGGGGCTGTAGGCTTACTATTATCCGATTTATGGGCTTGGTATGATGGTACACAAACTAATCGTACTCACGCGATCGCTTTTGGTCGGGGTTTACAAGCTGTAAATATTCTGCGTAACCACCACGAAGACTTAAATCGGGGAGTAAACTTTTTCCCCACAGGTTGGGATGAAACAAGGTTGCATGAATACACCAGACGCAACCTAGCTTTAGCAGATGCCTATACTAACTCCTTACCCAATGGACCCGCTTTAAATTTTTGTCAAATACCCCTAACTTTAGCTCATGGTACCTTAGACGCTTTAGCAATGGGTAAAGAAAAACTCAGTCGCAGTGATGTACAAGCTTTACTAGCCAATTTTATCGCTGTTAATACAAAATCTAATTAAAGAATCAAGGGAGTGCGGAGTGCTGGAGAATTTTGGATTTTGGATTTTGGATTAATAACTTCCTCATCTCCCCTTTCCTCCTTCACCCCCTACCTAGTGCAGCACGGCGGAAATAGTTATCCAGTCTAAAAAGGTTAAAAGGTTTACTATACAAGATTTCTGCATTTTTGACTTTTGACTTGTTGTACTAGACCATTCCTTTCGTTGTAGTGGCTACTGCGGCTAAACCTAAGACATTAATTCCATTTTTATGGAATGTAGATATTGCAGATTTGGCAGTCGCACCAGTAGTATAAATGTCATCAATTAATAATAATGGTATATCTGGAGGACGCTGGCAAAGTTCAGTGTTAACACTAAAGGCTGTGGCTACATTTGTTTCTCTTTCTGTAACTGATAAGCCAAATTGGGCTTTTGTTTCTTTAATTCTAACTAAAGCGTTATTTCGGTATTGAAAACCCGTAATTTGACAAAAACCTTCTGCTATTAGTGCAGCTTGGTTGTAACCACGTTGTTTCTGCTTGCTGGGGTGCAGTGGTATGGGTACAACTAAAATTTTTTGGGTGTAAGGTGGATGTGATAGCCAGGCTTCTCCTAACCATTGACCAAAAAGCCTGCCAATTTGGGGCTGATTTTCATATTTCATCATAGCGATCGCTCTTTTCACATTTCCGCTATAATTTCCCCAGACAAATACAGGTAAGGGTTGTTTCCACAACTGATCAGGATTTTGGAAATGATTGTTTTTTAATTGTTTGGTGCAGTATTGACAAAGTTCTAATGGTGTGCTGCGCTGGCAGAGAGGGCAATTGGTTTGTAAAAAAAGATTAAAAAAGGATTTAAAAATATTCATTAGTCATTAGTCATTAGTCATTAGTCATTAGTCATTAGTCATTAGTCATTAGTCATTAGTCATTAGTCATTAGTCATTAGTCATTAGG
>DATGXB010000247.1:0-4325 GCA_035299225.1 Nostocaceae cyanobacterium
CCCCCTGCTCCCCTGCCTCTTCCCCCCTGCCCCCTGCCTCCTCTAGCTACTCACGCAACCAGGGTGTTAAATTTGGATGCCAGTTAACTAATTCTTCATTTTTAAACCAGAGGGAGATTTCCCGTTGTGCGGTTTCTATAGCATCAGAACCGTGAATCAAGTTCCGACCAATATTAATCCCAAAATCACCGCGAATAGTTCCGGGCTCAGAGTTTAAGGGGTTGGTAGCACCAATAATTTTTCTGGCAGAAGCCACCACACCTTCACCTTCCCAAACCATAGCGACTACAGGCCCAGATGTGATAAATTCGACTAGGCTAGGGAAAAATGGTCTTTCCTTGTGGACATCATAATGCTGTTCGGCCAGTTCCTTGCTCACTTGGAGGAACTTTAAGCCAACCAGAGTAAAACCTTTGGTTTCAAAGCGACGGATAATTTCACCTACTAGGCCACGTTGTACCCCGTCAGGCTTGATTGCTAAAAATGTGCGTTCCAAAGCTGTCTCCCAAAACTGCATATAGATTCTCTGGGTTAATTTTCAGTGTTAATGCGTCTTTTGTCCAGTAGTGCAACGCATTTGATTCACTCAGACTAAAGACATATTACAGATCCGAAAATGTATCTTAAATTCTGGCTGGGTACATATCCATTCCCAGATTAATGCGCTAAATTGTTAATTCGTGGGTGAAACACAGAGGTCAGGAAGAAATGGGTGTTGATTCAACTGTTACATCTGAAGAGATTGTTAAACTATCAGCTGGACAAAAATCGGACGTGAAACAACATAAGCCAAAAAAGCTGTTAGCACCTGGTAATTTAGGGGATTTGTCCCGTTCCTGGAAAATTGAGGATAGCGAAGACCTTTACCGCATTCAAGGCTGGGGTCAACCGTATTTTTCCATCAATGCTGCGGGTCATGTTACTGTATCTCCAAAAGGCGATCGCGGTGGTTCGTTAGATTTGTTTGATTTGGTAAATGCTCTTAAACAGAGAAATTTGGGTTTACCTCTGTTAATTCGGTTTTCGGATATTTTAGAGGATCGCATTGAGCGTTTGAATGCTTGTTTTGCTAAGGCGATCGCCCGTTATAACTACCCTGGTGTTTATCGTGGTGTCTTTCCTGTTAAGTGTAATCAACAACGTCATCTGATTGAGGATTTAGTTAGATTTGGCAAACCCCATCAATTTGGTTTAGAAGCCGGTTCTAAGCCAGAATTAATGATTGCTCTGGCTTCATTGGATACACCAGGAGCTTTGTTAGTTTGCAATGGCTACAAAGACCGTGAGTATATCGAAACGGCCATGTTAGCCCAAAAACTAGGACAAACCCCAATTATTGTTCTAGAACAAATTGAAGAAGTTGATTTGGTAATTTCTGTCAGCCACCAACTAGGTATTAAGCCCATTTTAGGCATCCGTGCTAAACTCAGTACCCAAGGGATGGGACGCTGGGGAACTTCCACAGGCGATCGCGCTAAGTTTGGCTTGACAATCCCGGAAATTATGGGGGCAGTTAATAAATTAAAAGAAGCAAATTTAATAGATTCTTTGCAGTTGTTACATTTTCATGTCGGTTCGCAAATTTCCGCTATCAATGTCATTAAAGATGCCATCCAAGAAGCCAGCCGGATTTATGTAGAGTTGGCCGCTTTAGGGGCTGACATGAAATATTTAGATGTGGGTGGTGGCTTAGGTGTAGATTACGACGGTTCACAAACCAACTTTTACGCCTCAAAAAACTACAATATGCAGAACTACGCGAATGATATTGTAGCCGAGTTGAAGGATACTTGTTCTGAACGCCAGATACCTGTACCCACATTAATCAGTGAAAGCGGCAGAGCGATCGCCTCTCATCAGTCAATCTTAATTTTCGATGTTCTCAGCACTAGCGAAGTTCCCCCAGACCCACCAGAACCCCCCCAAGAGGGAGAATCACAAATTATTAGTTATCTTTGGGAAACTTACCAATCTATCAACAAAGAGAACTATCAAGAGTTCTATCACGACGCAGCCCAATTTAAAGAAGAAGCCATTAGCCGATTTAATTTAGGAATTTTGCGTTTACAAGAACGTGCCAAAGCCGAACGCTTATACTGGGCTTGCTGCCGTAAAATTTTAGATATCATTCGTCATCAGGATTACGTACCCGATGAACTGGAAGACCTAGAAAAAATCATGGCTTCCATCTACTATGTCAATTTATCAGTGTTCCAATCAGCACCAGATTGTTGGGCAATTGATCAACTCTTCCCAATTATGCCTATTCATCGTTTAGATCAAGAACCCACTTGCCGGGGTATTTTAGCTGACCTAACCTGTGATAGTGACGGCAAAATTGATCGGTTTATTGATTTGCGTGATGTCAAATCAGTATTAGAGTTGCACAAATTTAACCCTAACGAACCTTATTACTTGGGAATGTTCCTCAATGGAGCGTATCAAGAGATAATGGGCAACCTACACAATCTTTTTGGTGACACCAACGCCGTACATATCCAGTTAACCCCTAAAGGTTATCAAATTGAACACGTCGTTAAAGGTGATACCATGAGCGAAGTAGTAAGTTATGTCCAGTACGATTCTGAGGACTTAGTAGAAAGCATCCGCCAACGTTGTGAGAACGCTTTAGAAGAAAAGCGAATTACCTTAGCAGAATCACAAAGATTATTACAAACCTATGAACAGAGCTTGCGTAGATATACTTACCTGAATAGTCACCTGTAAAGGTAGGGGAGATTTTGGGGAGAGGGAGGAAAGGGAAGATGAGGGGGAAATAATTCTCCTATTGCCTGTTCCCTGTTCCCTGTTCCCTGTTCCCTAATTAGAATTGGTTTGTAATAACTCAGCGATCGCTTGGCGTTCTAAAGGAGTATGAGCAGGAGGAGTTTGTCTTGCATCGGTAATTAACCAATCCAAAGCAGCCGCTTGTACATCAATTGCTGCCCCAGCTTTATCTACACAATAACGACCAAACACCAACTTATCTACTAAGCGCACACCAGGACCCAAGCGTGACCATTCAAAAATCACACTGTTTTCCACCGTTGCACCACTACAAATCCAACAATTAGGGCCAATCATTGCCGGTCCAACGATTTTCGCCCCATCTTCAATTCTGGTCATCCCCCCAATGTAAACAGGGCCAGTAATATCCACTTTATCCCAATTCACCGCCACATTTAAGCCAGTGTAAATCCCTGGTGCTACCTCCTGGCCAGGAATTTGAACATTTTTAATTTCTCCTAACAGTACCCCCTGAATTGCTCGCCAATAATCAGGTACTTTCCCAATATCTACCCATTCAAAATCCATTGGGATCGCATAGAAAGGAGCATTAATTTCTACCAAGTGGGGGAATAATTGGCTACCAATATCATACTCCACCCCAGAAGGAATATAATCTAATACTTCTGGTTCAAAGATGTAAATCCCAGTGTTGATATTAGTGCTCAGAGCTTCATCTATTGAGGGTTTTTCTTGGAAAGCCTTAATACGTCCTTCCTCATCAGTAACTACTACCCCATAACTAGAAACTTCTTCTTTAGGTACGGTTTTAGTAATAATAGTAGCTATTGATCCCTTGGATTTGTGCCACTTCACCGCCGCAGTTAAATCTAAATCAATTAAAGCATCACCGCACAATACCACAAAGGTATCATCAAAGAAAGGTGAGAAGTCTTGAATCCGCTTCATGCCACCAGCCGAACCAATGGCTTCTCCCACCAGTTTCCCATCAACAATTTTACCTTCAAAAGAATAAGCAATCTGTACCCCAAACCTCTGACCGTCACGAAAATAGCTTTCTATCTCCTCAGCCAAATGGCTTACATTGACCATAATCTGGTCAAAACCATGTTTGCGTAACAGCTCCAGTAAAAATTCCATCACCGGCTTTTGCAGGATGGGAATCATTGGTTTAGGAATCGTATAAGTAATAGGACGTACACGAGTACCTTTCCCAGCTGCGAGAATCATCGCTTTCATAAAATTTATCCCTCAACCACAAGCCAGTTTACCAAAAAATTGGGTTTAAAGCCCCGTCCTTTGAGGACGGCTGTTTGGTATAATAGTGGAAACAGGTAGGGCATTGTCTGTTGGGCGAGATAGTGTAAGACGGTATGAAACTGCAACTGTTGTTTGAACCCAGAATCTCCGCACTTTTAGGGCGGGGAGTATGTCAACGCTCTCATTAAACGGATAATAGGAATTTGCTGGTTGTTGCAACCTTATGGCAAAATTAGTCATTAGGGAACAGGCAATAGGCAATAGGCAATAGGCAACAAATAATAAGAATTACCTCTTCTTTCCCCCCTGCCCCTCTG
>DATGXB010000248.1:0-1662 GCA_035299225.1 Nostocaceae cyanobacterium
GAACCGCCGAAGTTGACGAAACGATCAGTACCATTAGTTGTAATTCTTATCCCTCTTCTGTCAGTTTCCGGATATAATGAATAGAAGAAAGGAAAGATAAAACTCTACAAGGTAAGTAGAGCAATGGATGTAGAATTACAAATCCTGAAACATCTGCCAAGGGATGCCCAGCCAACAGTTGCGCTCGTAGATGAATATTGTGCAGAGTACAAAGACCTGTTTAAAGAAGTAAGAAATTATGAATGCTTCAAATATTTGCATTTAGGGATAATTTCGCCAATAAAAAGAAAATCACTACCAGAAATAGCCAAAGTAGTAAGTATAAACTCGGCACAATCATTACATCATTTTATGGCTAATTCAGATTGGTCAGTAAAGAAATTAAAGAAGCGAAGATTAAAGAAGTTAAAGAGAGCATTAAATGGTCAGGCGATAACCGTAGTAATAGATGAAACGGGAGATAGGAAAAAAGGTAAAAAGACAGATTATGTAGCTAGACAATATTTAGGAAGCGTAGGAAAAGTAGATAATGGAATAGTGACAGTCAATGCCTATGGAGTTTATAACAATATAACATTTCCATTAATCTTCAAAGTATTCAAACCAAAAGGGACGCTAAAAGAGTTAGATAAATATAAAACTAAAATAGAGTTAGCATCAGAGATAATTACAGAATTAATGGAATTAGGCTTCAATATTAAATTAGTATTGGCTGATAGTTTATATGGTGAAAGTAGCGAATTTATTAAAAAACTGAATGAATATGAATTAGCTTATGTTGTAGCAATTAGAAGTAATCATGGAGTCTGGCTACCTTCAGGGCAAAGCGTTAGGGCAAATAAGTGGTGTAAGTTTGAGAGAACATTTAGCAATCAAAAATCAGAAACCAGATATATACGAGAAATAATCTATGGTAAAAAAAGAGCCATAACTTACTGGGAAATAACTACTGACCCAGAAACTATGCCGGAAAATTCTACCTCCTTCGTGATGACGAATCTGCAAGGTAATCTCAAGAAAATTTTAGGTGACTTATATGGATTAAGAACCTGGGTAGAATATGGATTTCGACAGTGTAAACAAGAGCTAGGCTGGACAGATTACCGTTTCACCAATTTCCAACATATTGAGAGGTGGTGGGAGATTATTTTTTGTGTTTACACGATGATTAGTTTAAATTCTCCAGTCTTCTTAGGCTTAAATCAATCTCGTCAACTTGAGACTGAGGCACAAGAAAATAGTGATGTTGATTTTTCTAACCATCCGCAATGGAACCATGAATCTGGATGGAAGAATGCTTTAAATAATCTGCGTCTCATTATCCAACCACTTTTACTATTTTGGTTAATTTATCCCTGGTTAAGTATTTTCCCTAATTCACATTTGTTATTGGGATTCAATCATTTAATTGCAGCAATGAATCAATTTAAACCCTATTATGCTTCTGGATGATGTAGCTCCTGAACTACTTGCTTATTCCGGAAACTGACAGAAGAGGGTTATGTAGAGATGAATTGACATCCACTCCCGCTAACCTTGCGGTGTAGCGGGAGATTCCCAAGACTCACGACTTAGGTTTCTGCTTCCTTCCATTGCTGGATTTTCGCAACTGCCATGCGCGACTTATGCCCATCAGGTCTTATGTTCGCTCCACAGACTGTA
>DATGXB010000249.1:0-29110 GCA_035299225.1 Nostocaceae cyanobacterium
GGCAGGGGGCAGGGGGCAGGGGGGAAATAAAGCATAAATTCTATTTTTACCTTTCTCCTCTACCCTGTTGCCTGTTGCCTATTGCCTATTGCCTGTTCCCTGTTCCCTGTTCCCTGTTCCCTGTTCCCTTAAAACGGTAATTTATCTAGTAAACCTAATGACCAACTAATAAAGAAACCTAAAACACTAATTACCACTAAAATGGTGAGCATATAGGCTTGAGATTGACCGGAAACGCTGTATTTTAAACTTTGTCCGCCAAAAATAGCTGCAAAGCCGACTAAGTTCACGAAACCGTCAACCAAATAGCGATCGCTCCATGCTGATATTCTCGATAATAAGCCCACCGCACTAACTATGGTGAGGCGATAAATGCGGTCAATGTAAAAATCATAACCTAGTAAATCTTGAATAAATCTCCAAGTGAGAATTCTGGATCTTGACCAAGCTTTATGCAGATAAATGGTTGAGCCAATTGTCACCCCCAACATGGTAGAAGCCAACAGCGCACCTAATATGTACCAATCAATACTTTCCCAGCCAGGAAGTAAGTACCATTGCTGGAGCATGAGGGGCAAAATTAAGGTGATGATAGTTAAAGTCACCATTGGAAAAGCCATTGGCCAGCCTACTTCGGGAGAACGGCGGGTTTTCTGCTGTGGTGTTCCCCAAAAAACTAACCGGAAAACTCTGGTTAAGTTCAAAGCTGTTAAGCCATTGACTAAGATTAAGATGCCAATCACCCAAGGGGATACTCTCACTAACCCATCAGCCCAAGCTAACATTGCCCAAAAGCTACCTAATGGTAAGAGTGTAACCATACCGGCTGAACCCACCACAAAAGCTGTAGTTGTAGCGGGCATTCTTGACCATAAACCACCCATTTCTGTTAAATCTTGAGTTTGGGTAGTATAAATGACTGAACCAGAACTCATGAATAATAGCGCTTTGGCGATCGCATGGGTTAACAATAACATTAACGCCACACCACCTTGTTCTAACCCCACGGCTAAAAACACTAACCCCATATAAGCACTAGTCGAATGAGATAGGGCGCGTTTAATATCAATTTGGGCTAATGATACTAATGTTGCACCTACCGCAGTCACCACACCCATAATTACCAAGGCATTTAACGCCACCGGTGACAGGTAGAGAAGAGGCTGAATTTTGTACAGCATATAAGCACCACCACCCACCACCAAGGAATTACGCATCACAGAAGCCGGGTTAGGGCCTTCCATTGCTTCATCTAACCACAGATGCAAGGGAAATTGAGCGCATTTACCCGCCGGTCCAGCTATTAAGCCCAGTCCCAGCAATGTCGCTGTTACTGGACTGAGATTTGCTGTCTGTGCCCATTCATATAAATCGGAAAAATTCAAACTTCCTGCTAAACCAGAAAGGGCAACTACAGCCATTAACAGCAGCAAATCTCCCACCCGCTTGGTTAAAAAGGCATCTCGTGCGGCAGTCACTACTAATGGTTGAGCATACCAAAATCCTACCAAAAGGTAAGTAGAAAGCGTAAGAACTTCTAATAGAGCATAACTAAGGAATAAAGAATCACTAATTGCTAAACCACTTAGAGCAGCTTCAAAAAATCCAATTAGTCCGAAAAATCTGGCTAAAGACCAGTCTTTCTCCATATAACCCAAAGCATAAATTTGGGCTAACAGGCTTAGACCTGTAATTAAAATACTTGCTCCAATACTGACCGGCGAAAACTCCAGAGCAAAGGATAGGTGAAAATCCGCAGCTTGAAACCAAGTAATTAGCAAATTTCTTGGTTCTTCATCCCAGATATCTACAAATACAAATAGGCTATGGAAAAAAGCCAAAAGGGTCGTCAACAAGTTTAAATATGCCGCAGGTCTAGGGCCTGTACGGCGAACTAATCCCATTGCCCAAGGTAAAGTTAGAATTGCCCCTAATAAACTATACAGAGGCACAAACCAACTTGTTAAATATAGAAACTGATTCATTTATATTTTCCTTGACGACTCAGCCTTGATTTTCTTAAACAGCCTCAAAACAATCATTTGCTAAAAAGAAATTTAATTTGCTAAAATCCATGTTTTTTTAACGATTTTTAACTTAAGCTTCACTAAGCATTTTTACTTCTAGATTAACTTATCACCACTACATCTTTGAGCTAAATTTGAGTTAAGTTTTCACACTCATAACTTTTTAATTGTCTCATATCATCTTTAGTTACATATTGTTATTTCTACTTTTAACAGATTATTTTATAAGTCATATAACAAAAACTTATATCTTGTTTTACTTCACCATTAATGCTAAGAGAGGAATAGTATGAAAGACATACACCGCACTACATACAAGTGTTAACTACCTTACTCTGACTAGAGTTAGCCTCAGCAATAAACCTAATGATTCTGTAAGTAATAAAAAAATTATAAAACATAAGCAACCACTCTAGAAAATAGTTAACTTTTATGTAGCAAACAACTGCATTAAGTTTTGTTAAGTTTTTTAAAACTTTTTTATTACAAACTATTATAGTAATTTATGTTGCCAGGGATGCCAAGCTTCCCTATGCTTAATTTGGAAGTGTTTTTCAGCTCAAGATGAGCATCCCCGTCCAAATTTTCCATACGTCGTACTGTTCAGATTCACTTTGTAGGAGTTTCTGCGATGCCAATTGCAGTTGGAATGATTGAAACCAAGGGTTTTCCCGCAGTAGTAGAAGCGGCTGATGCTATGGTGAAAGCTGCTCGTGTTACCTTAGTAGGATATGAAAAAATCGGTAGCGCCCGCGTAACTGTAATTGTGCGTGGTGACGTTTCCGAAGTACAAGCTTCTGTAGCAGCTGGTATTGAAGCAGCAAGAAGAGTAAATGGCGGTGAAGTCGTATCTACACACATCATTGCTCGTCCCCATGAAAACCTGGAGTATGTTTTACCAATTCGGTATACAGAAGCAGTAGAACAGTTCCGAACTTAAAAGAACTTAAAAACTGTATCAACGGGGTTGCTTTCTTGAGTGTGTAAATTGCCTGGTTAAAAACTTGATTGTAAGGAAGAAAAATAATGTCAATTGCAGTGGGAATGGTAGAAACACTAGGCTTTCCCGCAGTGGTAGAAGCTGCTGATGCGATGGTGAAAGCTGCTCGTGTTACCCTAGTAGGATATGAAAAAATTGGTAGTGGTCGAGTAACAGTAATTGTGCGGGGTGATGTTTCCGAAGTACAAGCTTCTGTAGCGGCGGGAGTAGAATCAGTTAAGCGGGTTAATGGTGGACAAGTGCTATCTACACACATCATTGCTCGTCCCCATGAAAACCTGGAATATGTACTACCAATTCGATATACAGAAGATGTGGAGCAATTCCGGGAAAACGTGAACGCAATTCGTCCTTTTGGTAGAAGACCATAGAAAAAAATGCAAGTTGCCAAAGTGCGTGGCACAGTAGTTAGCACCCAAAAAGACCCTAGCCTGCGTGGTGTGAAACTACTAATGTTGCAGCTAGTAGATGAAAATGGCGATTTATTGCCAGAGTATGAAGTAGCAGCAGACACAGTAGGAGCTGGAGTAGATGAATGGGTGCTGGTTAGTCGTGGCAGTGCGGCTAGGCAAGTCCTGGGCAATGAACAGCGTCCTTTAGATGCAGCAGTAGTGGCGATCATTGATACTATTCACCTAGCAGATCGCCTCATTTACAGCAAGAAAGATGAATATAAATAGTCATTTAGTCATTGGTCATTCGGTCAACTGACAATTGACAAAAAGCTTATCTCAGGAGGAATCTCGCAATGGCAGTCCGCAGCACGGCGGCCCCCCCAACCCCGTGGTCAAGGAGTTTAGCTGAACCCCAAATCCATGAAAGCGCGTATGTACATTCTTTCTCTAATATAATTGGGGATGTATATATAGGAGCAAATGTAATTATTGCTCCTGGAACTTCAATTCGAGCAGATGAAGGAACACCTTTTTACATTGGTGAAAATACTAATATACAAGATGGTGTAGTAATTCACGGTTTGGAGCAAGGCCGAGTAATTGGTGATGATGGTAAAGAATACTCGGTCTGGGTTGGTCAAGATGCTTCTCTGACCCACATGGCCTTAATTCATGGCCCAGCTTACGTTGGAGATAGTTGCTTTATTGGCTTTCGCTCTACAGTATTTAACGCCAGAGTGGGTGCTGGTTGCATCGTCATGATGCACGCTTTGATTCAAGATGTGGAAATTCCCCCTGGTAAATACGTACCTTCTGGAGCAATAATTACTACCCAGCAGCAAGCCGATCGCTTGCCAGATGTGCAAGCACAAGATCAGCAATTTGCTCATCACGTAGTGGGGATAAATCAAGCTCTCCGGGCTGGTTATCGCTGTGCTGAGGATAGTAAATGCATTGCTCCGATTCGGGATGAATTGGCTAAAACTTATACAAAAACTATTACTGTTGAAGAATTCTCAAGGAGTAGTGAAGTGGCGAGCAGTGGCTTGGGTGCAGAAACCGTAGAACAGTTACAGTATCTACTGAATCAAGGTTATAAAATCGGGACAGAACACGTAGACCAAAGAAGATTCCGTACAGGTACTTGGGAAAGCTGTAAACCCATTGAAACCAGGTCTTTACGAGATGCGATCGCCGCTTTAGAATCTTGTTTGGCTGATCACAGTGGTGAATATGTCCGTTTGTTTGGTATTGACCCCAAAGGTAAAAGAAGAGTATTAGAAACCATTATTCAGCGTCCCGATGGAGTAAGTGCTAGTACATCTAGCTTAAAAGTACCAACCAGCCAATCTAACGGCAGCTATAGCAGCAATGGTAACGGCAACGGTGCAAGCAGTGGCAGCATCAGCAGCGAAACAGTAGCCCAAATTCGCCAATTATTGGCCAATGGTTATAAAATTGGTACAGAACACGTAGACGAGCGCCGCTTCCGTACAGGTACTTGGCAAAGCTGTGAACCCATTACCGCCAGTTCCGCCAACGAAGTGATTTCCGCCTTAGAAGAGTGTATCCAAAATCATCAAGGCGAATACGTGCGGTTAGTTGGTATTGACACCAAAGCCAAACGCCGGGTGTTAGAAAGCATTATCCAACGTCCTAACGGCCAAGTCAGCCCCAGCAGCAACGGTCAAAAAACCTCTATTCCTAGCAGTACAGGCACAGCCACCGCTACAGCCACCGCTACTAGCACCCGCTTAAGTGCAGAAGTAGTAGACCAATTACGGCAGTTAATAGCTAGTGGATATAAAATCAGCGCTGAACACGTAGACCAAAGACGTTTCCGCACTGGAACATGGCAAAGCTGTGGACAAATTAGTGCTACAAGTGAAAGAGAAGCGATCGCAGCTCTAGAATCCTTCCTGTCAGAATATCCAGACGAATACGTGCGCTTAATAGGTATTGACTCCACAGCCAAACGGCGCGTATTAGAAACCATCATTCAAAGACCATAAGCAGGCAGAAGGCAGGAGGCAGAAGGCAGGAGGTAGAAAAAACTATTAATTAACCTTCCTTCTTCACTTCTGACTTTTGACTTTTGACTTTTGACTTTTCCCTCACTCCCATTTCGTTCCGGCTTCCGAGGAAAAAATTTTCATGTCCGTGCCGCTACTGCGCCTCAGCGATAACTTTAACTCCTATATTAGCGGGGAAGTAGATATTCACCCCAGTGCCGTCATAGCGCCAGGCGTAATCCTCCAAACCACCGCTAATAGCAAAATTATTATTGGTGCTGGTGTTTGTATTGGCATGGGGTCAATTCTCCAAGTCAGTGAGGGTATCATAGAAATAGAAGCAGGAGCAAACCTGGGAGCCGGGTTTTTAATGGTTGGTCAAGGTAAGATTGGCGCAAATGCTTGTATTGGGTCAGCAACAACGGTTTTTAACTGTTCCGTTGCCCCTGAACAAGTAGTACCGCCAGGCTCAATCTTGGGAGATAGCAGTCGGCAAATTAGTGAACCAGTTCCAGAAGATAGCAATCAGCAGGTTAGTGAGCCAGCACAACCTGAAACTAATCCTCAAGATGTAAATCTTCCAAATCAGCCACCACAAAAGAAAGTAGTTACTTCAACCAACTTTACAACAGCCACTTTTGTGGCAGTAAACCAACAATCAACTACTTTTTCTCCACCCTCTCCCACTCCTAAAAGCCAGTCTCCCCCTGTTGAACCAACAACACCAGAGGCGGATACCAACTCAAACTCTCAGGAATCAACACCTAACCAGCCTCAAGCTGACAACTCCAATAGTTTCGGTACTCAAATTTATGGACAAGGGAGCATTAACAGGCTGTTAGTAACTCTATTTCCTCATCGGCAATCATTGAGCAACCCAAACTCTGACAATACGCCTGAGTAAGTGTTAATTGTAAGTTGTCAGTATGCTGAAAAATTTATATGGAAACATACAATCAACATTCTCTTAGCACCATCCGCTCATCACGTCGCCGCCAAGAATTTAAGGATATGGCCTTGGGTTTAGTGTCTACTCTGAGCTTTCCAGCAATTGTAGGCACGGCTGACATGATGTTAAAGTCGGCAGGAGTACATTTAGTAGGCTATGAAAAAATTGGTAGTGGTCACTGTACGGCTATAGTCAGAGGTGGAATCGCTGATGTCCGGTTAGCTGTGGAGTCTGGTGTGCAAACGGCGGAACAATTTGGGCAGTTAGTTTCTAGCTTAGTGATTCCCCGTCCCTTTCCTAACTTAGATGTGGTACTGCCTATTACTACCCGTCTAACTGAAATTATGGATGATGGTAGTTACAGCCGCTTAAGCAATCAAGCCATTGGTTTGGTAGAAACAAGGGGTTTCCCGGCTATGGTAGGGGCTTGTGATGCCATGCTGAAATCGGCTGAAGTACATTTGGCATCTTATGAAAAAATTGGGGCTGGTTTGTGTACAGCGATTATTCGTGGTTCTGTGGCTAACGTTGCGGTGGCAGTAGAAGCAGGAATGTATGAAGCAGAACGCATTGGCGAGTTAAATGCCGTGATGGTGATTCCGCGACCCTTAGATGAACTAGAATATACATTGCCTGTGGCTAGTTGCTGGGTTGAGCAACAGCAACCCTTAAAGATATCAATAAATATTCAGGAGGAAGTGTCAACAGTTCAGATTGTGGAGTTGCCAGATTTAGCCAAATTGCCTGTAAAAATTAAGGAAGAAATATGGAATGATGAATGATGAATCATAAATGAGAAATAGCGGGCAATGCTGATTTAGCATTTAGTATTCAGCATTCATCTCCGGCTGAAAGGCATCTTACGCTTTGCTTGTGTTTTCATCATAACTTCTCACTTCCATAAGTCCAATACCGCTCTTCTGATAGCGAATATAGAGTATTATCTATAAACAAGCTTGCAACTTTGTATGGGTAGGACTACATGATTGGCAAGTGTGCAGTGATACTAAATTTATAACTATAAATCGCTATTAGAGGAGAATTACATTGAATCAGGCTACTCTCCACCAATTAAAGGTGTTTGAAGCAGCAGCAAGACACGGGAGCTTTACCCGTGCGGCGGAAGAGTTATTTTTGACGCAACCTACTGTATCCATGCAGATCAAACAACTGACAAAATCAGTGGGTTTACCTTTGTTTGAACAGGTAGGAAAGCGTTTATATTTAACTGAAGCGGGAAGAGAGCTATTTGCTACGTGTCGGCAAATTTTTGAGACTATAGCTCAGTTTGAGATGAAAGTAGCAGACCTTAAAGGACTAAAACAAGGTCAGTTACGTTTAGCGGTGATTACAACAGCTAAATATTTTATTCCGCGCTTACTAGGGCCATTTTGTCAAATGTATCCGGGTATTGAGATTTCGTTGCAAGTCACGAATCATGAGCAGATTTTGGAACGGATGATTAATAACCTGGATGACTTGTATATTATGAGTCAAGTTCCAGAAAATCTGGATGTTAACTGTGAGCCATTTTTGGAAAATCCTCTAGTGGTGTTTGCACCGATTAATCATCCTTTAGCTAATGAGAAAAATATTCCGATTGAACGTTTAGGGGATGAGCCATTTATTATGCGTGAACCCGGTTCAGGTACACGTCGCGCGATTCAAAGTTTATTTGAGCAACATGGTGTCAAAGCCAAAGTCAAGCTAGAATTGGGAAGTAACGAAGCCATTAAACAGGCGATCGCCGGTGGCTTGGGAATTTCCGTTTTATCTCGTCACACGCTGTTAACAGATGCAGCAGAGTTCAGTATTTTAGATGTGCAACACTTCCCCATTAAACGTACTTGGTACATGGTTCATCCAGCAGGAAAGCAGTTATCAATCATTGCTCGTACTTATCATGATTACTTGCTGAATGCCGCTAAAGCCATCTCTGAACAAGGAATTATTCCCCCTAATGTTCCCATAGAGACACTCAAACCAGAAACACTCAACTCAGTTTTGTTACCAGAGGATTCGCTTGACGATGTGGCTGGAAACTATTAAAAAGTAACCAGTAGAAACCATTGAATAAGGGAGCAAGCTGGCAATGGTTAACCCTGATACACTTGGGCGTAAAACATTAGAAAGTCAAATTGTAGCTGTGACAGTCTATGGCCACCAAGCTCTAGTCACTAGACGGGGTGTAATCTCCTTAACCGGAGCAGAACAGGAGTTAGTAATTACACCATTGCCAGTCACTTTAGAAGTGGATTCTGTCAGAGCTAGGGGAAAGGGTACTGTAGGAGTGCGGTTATTGGGAGTGAGTAGCGATCGCATCTACACCACCGAACCCGTAGGGGAGAGAGTAGCAGAGTTAACAAAACAAATTCAGGAATTAGAAGCCGAAAGACGCAACTTACAAGCCCAGATAGATGCTTTAGCCTTGCAGTCAGATTTTATTGTGGGTTTACGAGAAAAAACCCAAGAACCTTTTGCTCAAAGTTTATCGAGGAAAAATCTAGGGTTAAGCGAAACCTTGGATTTTCTCAACTTTTTAGGTAGCCAGTATAGTGAATATGCGATCGCCTGTGGAGATTGCAAAACCCAACAACAAGAAATAGACAAACAATTACAATCACTCCAAGCAACTTTAAAAAGAGTTAAAACACCCCGCACCAAAGAAAGTATTAGTGTCATAGTAGGAGTGGAAGTTGCTGGAGAAGGGGAATTTGAATTAGAAATTTCCTATTTAGTACGTCGCGCTACTTGGAATCCACTTTATGATTTACGAGTAGATACTAGTAGAAATATTTTGCATCTGAGTTATTTAGCAGAAATTACCCAAAATACAGGCGAAAATTGGCCAGATATTGCCTTAACTCTTTCTACGGCTAAAACGGGAACAGGTGCGCTACCTCCAAAACTTCAACCTTGGTACATTGACAAATTATCTATTCATGATGATTCACTAAGGGGCAGGGGTTACAGTTTTGCGGCTGCAAGTTCACCCTCACCACCTCCTGAAGAAGAGGAAAATTCAGCAGAAGCATTTGCAGATTTAGATGCGATGTTAGATGAAATGACAGAAGCTGTAATGTCTACATCTCAAATATCACAACAAGGAAATATAGTTACATTTAAACTTAACCATAAGGCTGATATTCCTAGTAATAACTCCCCTCATAAAACAAATATTTTATATGATGATTATCCCTGTAAATTAGAATATGTGGCTATGCCCAAGTTAGTTAGTTTTGCTTATTTACAAGCTAACATCAAAAATCGCCCTGATGGTGCAACTTTCTTACCAGGCACAGCAAATATTTTTCGAGATGATGTTTTTGTTGGTAAAACTCAATTAGAAAATATTGCCCCAGGACAGGAATTTAAACTCAATCTAGGCATTGATGAAAGTTTAAAAATAGAACGAGAACTAGTAGAACGACAAGTAGATAAAAAATTCATGGGTAATCAACGTAAAATTACCTTTGCTTATCGTTTATTTATTACTAATTTAATTAATCAACCTGCTAATTTAAAATTAACTGACCAATTACCAGTAAGCCGCAACGAAAAAATTAAAGTTAAACTCATTCGTATTAATCCTCAGATTTCATTAGGAGAAATGAATATTTTAGAATGGGATTTAACAATTCCTGCTGAGGGAAAACAGGAAATATACTATCAATTTACTGTTGAATATCCACCAGAATTGCAGATAGTAGGACTAGATATTTAGTGTAAGGAGGCAGGAGGCAAGAAAGTTAACTTAAATGCTATTTGATAGGGTTTAACAGGATGTTTATTTCTGCAATCCTGTATCAGTTCATGTTAAAAAATGATAATTATCAAGGTGTGGAGACTATGCAAAAATCACTACAAAAAACATTTTTAAACCCTGAAAACTTACCTAGTTGGCCGGATTTTTTTATTAATATTGTCACAGTAGAAAAAAACGGCATTAAAACAATTTATCTGGCTGGACAGGTAGGAATTGATGAAAATAAAAACCTAGTGGGAGAAGGGGATTTTATCGCTCAAGCTAGACAGTCATTTACTAATATTCACATTGCTTTAGCTAATGTGGGTGCAAAAATGACTGATATTGTAAAATTAACTATTTATGTAGTTAAATATAAGTCAGATTACATCCCCACACTAGCAGAATTAATCATGGAATATTTTCCCGAAAACAAACCAGCCTGTACATTACTGGGAATAGAATCACTAGCAGAAGAGAGATTTTTGATTGAAATAGAAGCCGTTGCTATTCAGGAAAGTGATTGATCATATTTTTAGTTCTCAGTGTTAAATGGTAATGAGATAGTTTCCGTATTTTGAACAGCGAGAATTTGCCATTTTCCATTTTTTTGCATCGTTACAGATGTGATAATACCTGTTTTTGGTGGTTGATTACTATTAATTTTTACCAAATTCCAATAGCTATGACAAATAGCTAAATCAGGTTGAATAAATTTGATATCAATTTGGGTAAAATCCAACTTGGTATCTTTTAAATTATGTTCAAAAGCTTGAGCGTGTCCTTGTTCAATTTCCGCTTTCCCCTTTAACCGATGTCCAAACACATTTACAAAATCGGCATCTTCCACAAATAAAGATGCTAATTTCTTCGCATCATAAACACTCCAAGCATCAGCGAATGCTTGCATATTGGCTTTAATTTCTTGTTCTGCTTGACTCATCTATTTTTCCCTCTCCAAAATTCTCATCTTATGTAAAGATGTTAGAAAAAAACACCTCAACAATATATTTAAACATTTATTGTGAGACAAAATTTCAATTATTAGAAATTTTCTTTCCTGTAACCGAAACCATATTTAAGGCAGAGATTTCGCAGTTGTAAAGACAGTCCAGGGGGACCACAGAAAAAGACATCAGCTTTATGCGGTGCGTGTTTTTGAGCAATATTACTAAAAATTTCATCCCAATCTGGACGACCTGTATTGGTGCGGCTTTTTAATCCTGTAATTAAATCTATTTGAGTTTGACTGTGCATCAAATCCATAGCCGCAAACAATGTACAGGATTTCATATCTGATTTTTGTTGAGCACCTGTCAGATATAAATTAATATCTAATAGGTGATCAATATCTTGTGCTTCTAGGTTAGATAACAAATCTACAAACCATTCAAACGCTTTTTGCTCTCGGTTAATCCAGTAAAAATACACTTTTTTTAAGTTGATTTTTTCTGGTTCTGTTTGGTGACGATGTAAAATACTTTTGAGAATGGAAGCAAAAGGAGTAACACCAATACCCGCAGCAATTAAGATTACATATTCAGATTCAAAAATGTGGGTGCTTGGTGTACCATAGGGACCATCTAAATAAACTAATACTCCTGATTCAGATGTAGAGCTACCAGAACGTATCCATTGTTCTCTTTGCTCACGAAAAAGTTGATAAATCTTACCAGTCCAACTACCTACAGCCCGAATATGTAATGATAAAACATCTGGAACTTCTGGGGCACTACTAATGGTAAATGGATGCCATTCAAAAGGAGAAATACTAGGACATTTAATAAATAAATAATCTCCTGGTTGATACTTAAATGATGGGGGACGCTGTACTTCTAAACCTAAAACTTTAGAAGGGAGAATAGAAGCATTAACTACATAGGTTGGTTCTTTGATTGTTTTCCATCTAATTATTAACTCAATTACAAAACCAATTATTGGTAATAATGACCATTGCCAAAATACTGGCCCATGCAATAAAGCGAGAATAAACCAAGCCCAATAACCTGTATGTGCCATATAGAAAAGGGCAAATTTCCCACCTTTACGAATGGGGTCTTGTGCTGTCACCCACATAACTGTAAAAACTACTAGCAGGAGAAAGCCTGTTAACCCTGCTTTTGTACCAAATAAACTTTGAGTAAAGGGAACAGTTAATGTAGTGTAATTTAAAAAGTGTGCAATAGTGTGTACTAATGCAAAGCCAAACATTGTTTGACCAACAAGTTTGTGAAATTCTATGCTTTCATCAATGGGAAGATAATCATTAATGTGGGTTTTCCTCAACCATGTCATAAAATGCCGTAACATGGGAACAAGAATCAAGGCTCCATTAAAGTTGAGGGTTGCACCACAACCTCTAGCTATTTGCACATAAATATTTTTCCCTAACTCTGCATAGCGGTCTACTGCTGCAAAGAAAAGGAATATATTAACGGCTATATAAACCGATAAAAAAGCTATTTTTACCCAGTTGTTTTGTAAATAGTGTTTGATATATTCTTGACTAAAACCTTTTT
Organism: Nostocaceae cyanobacterium; assembly: GCA_035299225.1. Taxonomy (GTDB): domain Bacteria; phylum Cyanobacteriota; class Cyanobacteriia; order Cyanobacteriales; family Nostocaceae; genus DATGXB01. The sequence continues at coordinate 12,648 of DATGXB010000249.1, forward strand.
TATTTTTTGTTTTAGTTGCACTGGTTGGTTGTGTGTGAGGTTTTAACCAACTTACAGGACTGACAGCCATTGCTGCTAGTAGTTCTTGGTTTTTACCAATTAAATTTTTAAACTCTTCAAAAGAAATACCTCCACTTTTATCTACATCGGCTGAGAGAAAAAATATATCAACTAAATCATCAATTTGTTCTTGGGGAAATTGCAAATTATTTTCTGTTAGACTGGCAGTAATTAAGGCAGATAGTTCTGCTTTTTCAATATTCCCATCATCATTGACATCGTGTAAACGATAAGCAAATTTGAGTTTTTCTTCATCACTGGCTAAAATCAAATTTTCGACTGAATACAAAAACTCATTGATATTGATAGTACCACTATAATCTGAATCAAATAGGGAAAAAAGTTTGGTAGCAAAATATTCGTCTTTTATTCCTAATGCCTTCTGAAATTCCCTTTGATCAATTTGTTGGTCTTGTCCAGCAATTGCAGTAAAAACTTGCTTTAATTCATTTAAAGTTTGTCTTGGTGTATCCATTATGATAAAAGGTATGTTTGTTAGCTGCCTGAATGAAGAAAATCAATAATTTATTTTCTCACGATTGAATCAACTTAGCAACAATATTATTTCTTGTAAATAATACCAATTAAAAATTAAAAACTAAAAATTAAAAGAGTCAGGTTTAGTAAGGGTTTCTGAGTCTGTATCTGTTGCCGGATGTTGGATAATTGGCAAAGAAAGTAGAGATTTTTTATGAAACGCTTCTACATTGGTTTACATTTTTATATTATGCTTAATTTCAGGAAGATAATATTTTTGATCGCTCAATCAAAAAAATATACTCAACTGTTTTTTAGTTGAGCATATAAGAAAATCATAAAATTAAGTTTCAAGGTTAATAATTGTCAATTAGGCATCTTCAGGAAATACCCATTTTGGTGGCTCCATCATTTTTTTGCGTAATCTTTCTTCTGCTATTTCCAACATTTTATCTAAAGAAGTTTCTTCAATAAATTTTGATGCTTCTGCTTTATATTCTAAATTGGGACATTTATCACCTAAAACGCACCCATTAGCGCAGGCTGTCGCGCAGTCAATTTTTTGTTCCACAATTAACTCCTTTTTATTGAGGACGTTTTACCCTGTCAATTAAATTTTACCTTGCCAAGTGATGAAATGAATCTGTTTACTGATAAAAGTAGTTGATGATTGTTCTTTAATTGCGTTAATTATAAATATACAACATCTAAAAAAAGTAATTATGTCTGAACTTTTAGCTCATACTGGAACTATAGCGGCGATCGCTACTGCGGTTGTCCCCCAGCAAGGAAGCGTGGGAATTGTGCGGTTATCAGGTACGGAAGCAGTTAAAATCGCCAAAACTTTATTTTATGCACCAGGTAAGCAAGTTTGGGAAAGTCACCGCATTTTATATGGTTATATCCGCAAACCTGAAACAAAGCAGATAATAGATGAAGCTTTATTGTTGATAATGCAAGCACCCCGTTCTTATACTCGTGAAGACGTGATTGAGTTTCATTGTCACGGGGGAATTATGGCGGTACAGCAAGTTTTACAATTATGCTTAGAAAATGGTGCGAGACTAGCGCAACCGGGAGAATTTACCCTGAGAGCCTTTTTAAATGGACGTTTAGATTTAACCCAAGCGGAAAGCATTGCAGATTTAGTTGGTGCCAAGTCTCCCCAAGCTGCACAAACCGCTTTAGCAGGATTACAAGGTAAATTAGCGCAACCTATCCGCCAACTACGCCATCAATGTTTAGACGTGTTAGCGGAAATTGAAGCACGGATAGACTTTGAGGAAGATTTACCCCCTTTAGATGAGCAGAGGATTATTGCAGAGATAGAGGAAATTACAGTGCAGATTAGTAAAATTTTAGCTACTAAAGACACAGGGGAGTTATTAAGAACTGGCTTAAAAGTAGCTATTGTTGGTCGTCCTAACGTGGGAAAATCCAGTTTATTGAACGCTTGGAGTAGATGCGATCGCGCAATAGTCACAGATTTACCCGGTACAACCCGTGATGTAGTGGAATCACAGCTAGTAGTGGGGGGTATTCCGGTGCAGGTGTTAGATACTGCGGGTATAAGAGAAACAGAGGATCAGGTAGAGAAGATTGGGGTTGAGCGATCGCGTCGTGCGGCCACTGCTGCGGACTTAGTATTATTAACAATAGATGCTTCCGTCGGTTGGACAGATGGAGACGAAGAAATTTATCAACAAGTAAAACAGCGTCCCTTAATTTTAGTTATTAATAAAATTGATTTAATCGAAACATTCAATTTTAATTATCCTCTAGAAATTAACCAAATCGTCAAAACCGCCGCCGCCCAAAATCAAGGAATCACCGCTTTAGAAACCGCCATTTTAGAAACAGTGCAAACCGGAAAAGTACAAGCCGCAGATTTAGATTTAGCCATCAATCAAAGACAAGCTGCCGCATTAACTAAAGCAAAAATTTCTTTAGAACAAGTACAAGCCACAATCACTAATCAATTACCCTTAGATTTTTGGACAATTGACTTAAGAGGCGCAATCTATGCTTTAGGAGAAATTACCGGAGAAGAAGTCACAGAATCAGTTTTAGACCGGGTATTTAGTAGATTTTGTATTGGCAAATAAGAGAAGAGAGAAAATAACACGCAGGAAAAGAAACTTAACTTTACAAACTCAATGTAGCAAAAAGTTAAATCATTTGTTATAATGATTGTTAATCAGTTAATTGGTAAATTAAAAATATGGACAATATCCTGGCTGATTTCCCCCAATCCCTCACTGATTTTATTAACGAACAAGTAGCCAAAGGCGGTTACAACTCCATCAGTGAATATTTAAAATTTTTGGTTTTCCAAGAACAAAAACGCCAACTTAAAAAACATATAGAGGAACTTATAGTTGAAGCCTTAGACAGTGGTGAACGGATTAAGGTAACAGATGAATGGTGGGAACAAGAACGTCAAAATTTAATAGAAGAATTTATTAAAAAAGAATCATGACAAAAGAAATATTGGTAACAGAAAATGCTAGATTAGATATCAGACAGCATTTTGCCTATTTGTCCCAAAATAATCCTGATACTGCATTAAAATTTTTTGATGCCACACGCGAAACTTTTGCACAGTTAGCACGGATGCCAGGAATGGGGAATCTTTATCAAGATGATAATCCTCGTTTACAGGGACTTCGTAAATGGCAAGTAAAAGGCTTTAAAAAGTATCTAATTTTTTATTATGACCGAGCAGAACATATTGAAATTATGAGGGTTATTTATGGTGGACAAGATATAGAGAGAATGTTAGAACCAGAGTAATAAGAATAAGCAACTATTATTTTTTGATTATTGTATAAATTAATATATGTAACCCCAATTAACTACAGCCCATTTCAGGTAAATGAGGTACAAATTTTTGGAACAAACTCTTATACAAATAGACTTTCAACCCTGTTCCCTGTTCCCTGCTGTATAATTAAAAATTTAAACTATGGCTGCTAAGGATGCTTTTCATTCAGTTGTAAAAAATGCACTTCAGAAAGATGGGTGGTTAGTGACTCATGACCCCTACACACTCCAAGCAGGAACACTGGAATTATATATTGATTTGGGAGCAGAGAAAATTATTGCAGCAGAAAAACAAGGTCAAAAAATAGCCGTTGAAATTAAAAGTTTCCTGAATAATTCCAAAATTACGGACTTCTATGCTGCATTAGGTCAGTTTATCAGTTATCGCATTGCTTTACAAGAACAAGAACCAGATTGCATTTTATATCTAGCAGTTCCTAGCACAGTTTTTAATGAATTTTTTATACTTCCATTTATTCAATCTGTAGTTAGAAGAAATCAACTTTGTTTGTTAGTTTATAATATTCAACAGGAGGTAATAGCACAATGGCAAAACTAGATGAATATAGACAACATATTAAAAAATTACTCAAACAGCACGCGGATCTAGTTTGGGATAAACGTATCCAAGCGCAAACTATTTTTGATACCGAAAACGACCATTATCAATTAGTTTATGTTGGTTGGCGTGATGACAAACGTATCTATGGGCCAGTTTTACATCTAGATATTATTGATGGTAAAATCTGGATTCAGCAAGATGGAACTGAGGTAGGAATTGCTAATGAATTAGTTGATTTGGGTGTACCAAAACAAGATATTGTAATCGGGTTTCATTTACCATCTATACGCCATTATACAGAGTTTGCGTTAGGCTAATTACAGCAAATTCTTACATTTATAAAACTTAATATTTTGAATATTAATAAATTCTCTAATTCCATCATCTATATATAATAAAAATTTTGTGGTGTGGGCATCTTGCCCGCTACATTTAATAAAATTTACTCTTCACAATAAATATTACTATCTCCCTCCCCCTTTCCATTAGTTGAAAATTCAGCCCGGAAATCATCAGGATCATAACCGATATCACCAATAAAGCAGAATGAAAGCATCAGACTAAATGTTTCTTTGTTTAAAGTGATGCTTTCATCTCCTACAATACTTTGCAACATTTTCTTGACATCATGTTCAAATTTCTGCCATTCTCTTTGGTAGTAATAATCATTGCTGGGAATGGGTTTTCTGACATCATTCAGTATATTTTTAAAATCAATATTTTTTACATCAATTTCTTGGTCTTGATTATCAATTTGTTCAAAATACATATCAATTATTTCAAACAAACCCCGCATTAAATGAGGGTAACGGCCAGAAAGGGCTAAAAATGCCATAATTAATTTTTTAACTGACTTGTTCGGTTCAGTTTTACACATACTTTGATAACGTGACCAGACAATTTTGAGAATTTTATAAATGTTAATTAACCGTTTTGCAGTTCTTGGTGATAGGTCAACGTGTTTACAACAATTCTCTAATATTTGAAATTCTTCTGCGGAAAACTTTGTTACTTCTGATATGGTTTCTAATTCATCTTCTAATTCATCTTTTGAAACTTGGGGTAATTGTTGAAAATCTATTGGTTGATAATCATAACTTTGAGAAAATTGTGCTAATGATGCTTCTTCTGCTGAAAATGCAGGATGTGATGGTGCTTCTTGTTCTAATCTTGGTGAATCAAAATATGAGTTAAAACTTTTTAATTCTTCCTCTGGTATTTCTGAATCAGAATCATTTGATTGACCCTCTATTTCTATCTGTGATTCTAAATAGGTTCGCAAATTTAGATAAGAAATTGGACGCATTCGATAGGGAATTTGAATAATTTTCTCTAAATAATCAATTCCCGATGGGTTGCCTTTGCGTTTTAATACACCTTTATAAACATCCTCTAAAGCACGAGCGATGTAACGGTCATCTATGGCTATAACTACAATAAATAAAGGTGTTTTTAATAATAATTGTACAGCCTCTAAAACTTCTACAACTCGCTGGGGTGGACAACGATCTAAATCATCAATATATAGAACTATTCGCGCTTGTCCTCTGGGAAAAAATTTCTGTAAGTTGGCTACTTTGTCACTGTAATAATAACGCCAATATTCTCTAGGTAATGTAAAGTGGGCTGTTAAGTCCATTAAATCTCGTTGGACTTGTTGCAAAATTCCTAAACGTTTTCCATAAATATTCTTTTCTATTCTTGCATCTACAAAGTCAACTAATGAGGTATAATTGGCAGTTAAACCAATTTTTTGGCGTTGGTTTTCGGCTTGAATTTCTAATTTTTTAATTTCTGTTTCCTGTTCCACAACTCCGCTTTGTTGTAGATGTTTTTGCATTATTTTTTCGTGCAGATTTTCGGAACTCTGTTTTTCATCTTCGACAATTTTTTGATAATAGCTTAATTGATTTTTGATAAATTCGTTAGTTTTCTGCAATTGCTTTAATAAATTAGCTGAACTGGGTAAAAATGTAAAAAAGAAGGCTAAGAGTGTTCCTAAAGTTTGGAATATTGCACCTAATTGAGTAAAGAAAAATGGGGTTAAAATTGTAAATAATAGACAAATAAAAAATACTACAATTGTCTTTTTATCCTGTTTACTTCCTTCCCATAATTCTTTGACACTATCCCAAATTGTGGGTTTAAATTCTTTGACGGCAAATTCTATTAATTCTATATCTTCTTTTTTAAGTTGTCCTGATGTGGAAGTTTGATCAGAATTTTTTACTTCGTCTAAAAAGTTTTGAAAACTCTCTCCAAAGATATTAATTAATTTATCTTTGATATGTTTACAAGCTTCTGAAGATTCAGCTAATTCATTTTTAGCTTGTTCCTCAGCTTTTATTTTTATGGTTTCTAATTCTACCCTTTTATTATGCAAATCTTGTTCAATATTGGTGAGGACTTGCTTTTCACTTTCTCTAAGTTGAGTAAGGGTTTCCCAAAGTATATTTACAGTTTCATTATTTGATGTTTGTTGTTTCCAAATTTCAAATTTATCTTGGAGGTGTTGACTTAATAATTCTTCTCTTTCTTCATCGTTTATTTCATTGAGTGCTTGCCAAACTGTACCACCTTCTAATAAATTCCAGCCAGCTTTTTCTAATTGTCTTTCTAGGGTAAGTTGGCGGTTAAATTCGTAAAATATAGTTTGCATTAAGCTAGACCATAAATCAGTTTTGGCATAAGTCCAAGCATCAAAACGGATTTGATAAATATGTCCAACATAGGGAGAAAGCTGATTTTTTTGAAAGTCTTCTGGATTTCCCCATGTTTGAATCGGGTTTAAATCTAAACTGCGAATTTCATTAATTCTACGTTGAATTAAATTCATTGCATAGGATTTTCCGCTACCCCATCCCCCAAGAATACCTACAGCTAAAGGTGGTTCTAAGTCTCGTAACATTAAGACTTCAGCTAGGGCATAAATTTCATTTTTAATATTAAGTTTATCTTCTCCTGCGGCTAAGTCATTTTTGGGAGTTTGTCCCACAAAATTAACTTTGGGTGGGAGTTTTTCTAATTCTTCACCTGTGTTAATATCCCATAATCTCACTGTTTGGTCATAACTACCGCTAACAATCATTTGTTTATTAGGAATAAAAGCTATTGAATAAATAGTATTTTTATGACCTTCAAGGGGTAAAGTAATAGAATTACCTTCTAAATCCCATAATCTAATTGTTTGGTCATTACTAGCACTAACAATCATTTTTCCATCAAGGCTAAAAATAACTGAAAATACATAATGATTATGCCCTTCAAAGGGTGAAGTTATAGAATTACCTTCTAAATCCCATAATCTAATTAAGTCGTCTCCACCTCCACTAATAATCATTTTTCCATCAGGACTAAAAGCTATTGAATACACAGCACCTTCATGACCTTGGAATGGTTCAGAAATGGGATTACCTTCTAAATTCCATAATCTAATTGTGCCGTCTCCAGCACCACTAGCAATTATTTCTCCATTAGGACTAAAAACTATTGAAAATATCACTCCTTCATGACCTTGGAATGGTTCAGAAATGGGATTACCTTCTAAATTCCATAATCTAATTGTATAATCTTCACTACTACTAGCAATTATTTCTTTGTAAGGATGAAAAGCAACTGAATAAACAACATCTTCATGGCCTTGTAATGGTTCAGCAATAGGATTACCCTTTAAATCCCATAATATAATTGTTTTATCTTCACTACCACTAACAATTATTTGCCCATCAGGGCTAAAAGCTACAGAACGAACAGCAGCATTATGACTAGTAGATGATTTTGTAATGCAATAACCCCGCAAGTCCCAAATTTCTATAGTTCCATTTTCTAAACCAATGGCTAAATGTCGTCCATTGGGTGATACTGCTAATGAAAAAACTCCACTATCACATACTGCAAATGGTTTTTTTCCACCTTTATTTTTATACATTTATGCAATTTTCCTTAGTTTTTAATGGTTAGTGTTTATGCAGGGTTATACTGATTATTGCTAATCATTCATGACTGATTCTAAAGAGGTTGTTTCTATGGGTAAATGTTTTTCTAGCCAATTACTTAAATCGGCTAACACTTCTTTATAGTTAATATCACAGTATAAATCGTGATATGCTCCTGGATATTCAATTCTTAATTTATCTGGGTAGGTTATTTGCTGGTAAAATATTTCGCTGCTGGCTGCTAGAGTGATTCTGTCAGCGCTGCCATGTAAGATTAATAAGGGTCTACACCATTCTTTTACGTGGCTTTGTACCCAGGCTAATGTATTGAAAAATTCTGTTGATAAACGGGCTGTACCGCGTCTATGTCGGAGTTTATCTTGGGTGTAGCTGGCTAAAATGCTTTCATCTCGTGAACCTGCGGTGATATCTAGTCCGGCATCTAAGGAAAAGTGCGGATATATACGAGAAAGGATTTTACCTAATAATAATTTTAAGGATGAAACGCCAACTTCACCTAAACTGGGAGCTATGGTGATTATTCCTGGTAGTTTACTAGCTTCTTGGGGGTATCTTAGAGTATAATCTATGACTACTAAGCCGCCCATGCTATGACCAAGGAGAAATATGGGCTGTTGTGGGTGTTGTTGTTGAATTAATTTGAGGAAGGCTTGTAAATCATCCCTATATTCTGCCCATTTGTTAATATACCCTCTGGCACCAGGCGATCGCCCATGTCCCCGCATATCATAACTATAAACAGCATATTGTTTGGGTAACAGATGCTCAATTATGTTAGTATATAGGCTGCTATGTGCTCCTAATCCATGTACTATGGCTAAGATTGCCCGTACTTTACCTGGAGGAGTCCAGCTTTGATAATATAACTCTAACCCCTCAACACCCTGAAAAGTTCCTGCGCTGTGGTAGATCATGGTTAATTTTTGTACTTTTTCTCGCAACCAATTGGCTAATTAACCTCCTATTGTAAGAAAAATAGATACTTTATCTTGGCATAAATAAAGAGAAGTTACATTTCTGTTACAGATTTACCAGATGCAACAATTTTGATAATAATCCCCACGTCACGCAGACGAGGGGATAAGTAAAGATACTGGCGGGTTAATTACAAAAGGAATTCTGATTTACAGGTTCTAAGCCACCCAGTAGGAATTGTAGCAGGGTCAAAGCTTAGAAACTTGTGGTAGAGGTTCACACTGATATTAAAGGCGTGAGGAGGAAACTAATCAGTAAACCTCAATTTAAACGTATCAGCTGACTAGCAGAGATTAATAACACTCGGATAGTATATTACTTAATCACTCTGCTCTGGAAGAGAACAACAATTAACATCATTCAAACATACCTTACCCCACTGTAAAGCCCAGCGAACCAAGGCCACACGGTTATCGGTTTTGGTCTTAGTGAGAATATTGCTAATATGGTTATCAACGGTACGTTTGCTGATTTCCAGTTTGGCTGCAATCTCTTGGTTAGTTAAGCCAGCGGCCACTAAGTCGATAATTTGCAGTTCTCTGTCTGACAAACTAACAGGGGTTCCAGACTCGCTAGTAGCCATGACTTATTTTTTTCTCCCTTGGTATATGTACTCAGTCGTTCTTTCTCATTCTAAAAGATTCTTATCTTTATATGCGTTATGAATGTTCCTAATCATACTAAAGTCAAGATTTTCTTTGAATTTTAACTAGATATTCATAGAGATGGCATAAAAAAAGTATTAAATCTAACATTAAATTAAGAAAAAAGCCTTAATTCATCGGTTGAAATTTTTCGGTTTAAAAGCGTCTAATCTGGTAGAATTAACGTTAGTTGCCTTGAGCTAGTGCAAGAAGGCAGGAGGCAGGAGGCAGGAGGCAGGAGGTAAGAAGGTTGATTTGACTGGCGTTTGAGCCTTATTTCATTAGTGCAGTTTGCTAGAAATCACTATTCAATTAAAAAATGGTAAAAGCTGACAAAATAAGATTTCTTCCCTCCTGTCCCGGACGATTTCATTCACGAACCACCTGCCTCGTGCCTTCTGGAGTAATAAATCTTGCTATTTGATTGTGTTAAGAACTGGCGACAGATGTAGAAGATTGTTGTAGATTTTATACTAAACTCTTCAAGTTAAATCATAAATCTAAAATTCAGATGAGCAATCCCCGTGTTTTATGCCTTGGTGAAGTTTTATTTGACTGTTTAGCTGACCAACTAGGGCTAAAGTTAGAGGAAGTACAGTCTTGGACTCCCTATCCAGGGGGGGCACCGGCGAATGTGGCTTGTGCTTTAGTCAAGCTAGGAACGCCAGCCGGTTTTATTGGGGCTGTGGGCAAGGACGAACCAGGGAATGCATTAGTTAAGTTATTACAAGATATCGGCGTAGATACAACTGGGGTGCAAAGACATTCAACAGCACCAACTAGACGGGTTTATGTAGTTAGAGATTTGGCAGGCGATCGCACTTTTGCCGGATTTGGGCAATATCATACTAGCGATTTTGCTGACACTAAGTTACAAGCCAAATTATTACCCCCACAACTGTTTACAGAAGCAGATTTTCTGGTTTTGGGAACTCTAGAACTAGCCTATCCAGACAGTGAGCAGGCTATTTACCGCGCCTTGGATTTAGCGGAACAATATGACCTAAAAATCATTTTAGATGTCAACTGGCGACCCGTATTTTGGCAAGATCACAATCTAGCCAAGCAAAAAATCCAAGGTTTATTAAAGCGGTTTGATTTTATTAAATTAACCAAAGAAGAAGCTCAATGGTTGTTTGATACAGAAGACCCAGGAGCAATTACTTATCGCCTCAACACCATAGAAGGGGTTTTGGTGACAGATGGTGAACATGGTTGTGCCTATTGTTTAGGTGAGAACGAAGGGAAATTACCCGCCTTTCCTATACCTGTAGTTGATACCACCGGGGCAGGAGATAGCTTTTTAGCCGGATTTCTCCACCAACTCAGCAAACATGGAATTAAAAGCCTGCAAGATGCCGACACAGCCAAATATATCGTTACCTATGCCAGTGCAGTCGGGGCATTAACTACCATTAAACCAGGTGCGATCGCCTCTCAACCCACCAACGCCGAAGTTGAAACCTTTCTAGCCTCTGTTCATTAGAAGGCAGGGGGCAGGAGGGGAAGAGGCAGGGAGCAGGGAGCAGGGAGCAGGGGAGAAAAAGAGGATTTGAGATGGTCAATTTGAGATTTTGGATTCATGATTTCTTCCTCATACTATTTCACCCCTAACCTCATCAAAATTACTTGGTCTTAATCCTTCCCCCTTGCCCCCTCTGCCCCCCGCACCCTGCACCCCGCACCTCCCTACTGGGATGGCAAAAAATTTTTCAAAATATTTGTTCAAAATATTTGTTCAAAATACTTGACAAAACCCCAAGGGTCACTGTTATATTATTGAAGGTTGAGCGCGATGGGGCGTCGCCAAGTGGTAAGGCAGCGGGTTTTGGTCCCGCCATCCCTAGGTTCGAATCCTAGCGCCCCAGTGAGATAGAGGACAGGTCGAAAGACTTGTCCTTTATTTTTTGAGATTCCGCTTTAGCATATAACATTCCAATTTAGACCGTTCCTAAGTAATCAGTTAGAATAGTTGATAATTTCTAAAACAAATTCTTTTTCTGTTACCTGCTGTAAATAATTCATTCTTACTACAGACGGTTAATATACATAGAGAATATAGACAAATTTATAATTTTTGCCATTATGGCAGTGAAGCTGATCTAGTAAATGTGCTACCTTAATTGTTGATGCCAGAATATCATGGTTTCTCTAAACTTAATATTAAAAAATTTCGACTTTCCCAAGCTGTAGCCAAATCTGTAATTCATTGATACAGCCCGTTTCAGGTAAATGAGGTACAAATTTTTGGAACGAACCCTTATACAAAGAGACTTTCAACCTTCCTGTTAAGAGTTCCCTGTTCCCTGCTGTAACACATCTACCACTTTGGGGATTGTATTAATGAAGATTCTAATAGTAAATAAATTTCATGTACTGCTAAATTACAGCAGCATACTGAGTAAATCTTCAAGGGTTTGTTTATCTGTTTTCAGATAAAACATTGATATTAACATAATTAGGTAAAAGTAGCTTATTTTACGGGTGCTATGCAAAAGCCAGAACAATATCCAGGTTCGTTTTTACCAGCTAATTCGGCTCAATTAAAAATAGATGATGATGAGTTAAATCTAGTACAGATTTTTGCAACACTGCGTCGACGCATCATTTTAATTGCTGGTATTGCCTCTGTAACCGCCGCATCTGCTGTCTGGAAAGCTAAAACAGAACCCCCAGTATATCAGGGTTCATTTGATATTCTGACCAAACCTGTAACTGCGGAAGGTAAAGTAATTGCTAATATTCCCCAAACAATTATTTCTCAAGAAGGGGGAACAAACCCAGAATCAGCAGGACAAGAAGTTGAAACAACAATTACAGTTTTACAGAGTCCCAAAATTTTATATCCTATAGTTGAAAAATTACGATCTCAATATCCAGATATCACTTATGAAGGAATTCAACGAGACTTAAAAATTCAAGTCAAGCAAGCCAATATTTTACAAATTGTCTATACACATCCTAATGAAAAGCGAGTTAATGAAGTTTTAAAAATCCTGGCTGATGCCTATCTCAATTATAGTTTAGCTGAAATTCAAGCAGATGTAGATCAAGCCATTAACTTTGTTAATGACCAGAGACAACCACTAGCTAAACGGGTTGAAGAATGGCAAAATAAGCTGCGTGACTTGCGAGTAAAAAATAATTTAATTGAGCCAACAGAAAGAGCAGAAGATTTATCAGGTCAAATTTCTAGTCTACAAAAGCAGCGCACAGATAATCGTGTGCAGTTGGAGCAAATGCTTTCCAAATATGCAGATTTGCGCCGCGAGTTAACAAAACAGCCTGGTGATAAAGCGGGAAGTTCTATTCTGAATGAAGATAAACGCTATCAAAAAATATTAGAGCAAATTCAATCATTGGAGATTGAAATTCAAGTACAATCAACAATTTTCACGGATGAAAATCCGAAAATGATCACTTTAAAACAAAAACGAGAAAATTTAAAGCCATTATTAGTACAAGAGGTAGCACGGATACAAAGAGAATATGAAAGCCAAATTCGAGAACTAGCGGCGCGTGATAAGTTTTTAGAGAAGACGATTAATGGACTCAAACAGGAAGTAAGAGAATTAGCTGATATTAGCCTAAAATACAATAATATTCAACGAGAGTTACAAATTGCCACGGATGCTTTAACTCAATTTTCAGCTAAACAACAAGCATTAAAAATTGAGAAGGCACAAAAACAACAACCTTGGCAATTACTTGATCCTAAATTAACTTTAGTGAATGAACCAGAAGCGGTGGCTGGTAGCGCTAGTAGAAATTTAGCAGTAGGTGGGATAATTGGGTTAGTTTTGGGGATAGGAGCAGCTTTACTAATTGATAAGCTGAGTAATATTTTTTATACGTCTCAAGAACTCAAAGATTCTACACGAGTACCACTGTTAGGAATAGTACCGTTAAGTAAAGAGTTGGGAGGAGCAAAATCAGAAAAACCTTTAGGAATATTGCCAGCTGTCAATCATCCTTCGTTTTTTGAGGTATTTCGTTCTTTATACACAAATATTTTGTTGTTAGGGTCAGATACTCCGATTCGGTCTTTGGTGATTAGTTCACCAGGGCAGGGAGATGGTAAATCTACAGTCGCGGTACAATTGGCCTTAGCTGCCGCAGCGATGGGGCAGAGGGTGTTATTAGTAGATGCTAACTTGCGTGCTCCGAGTTTGCATCGTCGAGTTGGGTTGATGAATATTCAAGGTTTAACGGATGTGATTGCTCAAGATTTAGACTGGAATAATGTGATTGAGCGATCGCCTCAAGAAGAAAATCTGTTTGTGATGACAGCAGGGCCCATTCCCCCCGACTCCGTGAGATTGTTAGCTTCTCGCAAAATGCAAGACTTAATGAGCACCTTGCAATCAACTTTTGATTTAGTCATCTATGATACCCCTCCCATGTTAGGTTTTGCGGATGCTTACCTGTTAGCAGCCAATACTAATGGGATTGTCATAGTAGCTGGATTAGGACAGCTAAAACGTACCGCCCTCTACCAAACCTTAGAAGAGATTCAGTTGTCTGGCACTCCCCTGCTAGGAATGATTGCCAATAAATCTAAGGAAGCCATGCCAGCTTCTTACAATCAATATAAACAGTATTACAAACAAGCAGAACTGATTACCAAGGAAACAGAAACCAATCATCAAAATGTTTCTTTGCTTGCTTCCTCCTGGCAAAAAATTAGAGGAAAGTGAACAGGCAATAGGCAATAGGCAATAGGCAATAGGCAATAGGCAACAGGCAATAGGCAACAGGCAATAGGCAATAGGCAATTAATTCTTCTGTCTTTCCCCCCTACCTCCCCTGCCTCCCCTGCCTCCCCTGCCTCCCCTGCCCCCCTGCCCCCTTTCCCCTCTACTGCTCAGGTGACTTTAAAGCCTCATCTAAAATTTGTCTGGCTTGTTCTGCTTTAGCACGGGCTTCTTGATATCGGAGATTGGCTTGGGCAAAGTTTTTCAGGACTTTAAACCCTTCCTTTAAACGAGTAATTTCTTCCTCTGTCACAGACTCATCACTAAATAAAATATCAATAGCCTTCCGAACTTCCAAAGCCTCGGTTTTAGATTCTTGTACTTTCAACTTCAACGTAGCTAAATTATTCAGAGTTTGCACCGCTTGAGTTATCGCATCCTCACCCGCAGTATTATCAACAGGTGTTTCCTTCACCTCAATCAACTGCTGAGGACTAAACCCTTCTTCTAACTCTGTGGGTAGTTTACCCGCATCCATCAATTCCATTAACTGATCCATAGCCTTATCACGGGCTTTTGCTGAATCTTTACCAGGAACAGAAAGAATAATTTCCGGACTTTGAGCAAGAGTATACTGAACCATACAAATAAACTTAGGGTGTAGAGTGCGGAGGAAGAGGCAGAGGGGCAGGGGAGAAATAAAAATAAATTTCCTAATGACTATTGCCTATTGCCTATTGCCTATTGCCTATTGCCTATTGCCTGTTCCCCGTTCCCTGTTCCCTGTTCCCTGTTCCCTGTTCCCTGTTCCCTAATGACTATAACGACCTTATCATTTAATCGCCTGATTAAGCTACAGGCTATGGTTTTAAAATCAACATTTATACTGGAGTCAGAAGTCAAATTTTAAATAGGAGGGGTGAGCGATGACTCCTAATCCCGCCATTATGCGAGCTGTGGAACAATTGGGTTATAGAGTTACCGTTGGTGATGTCGCAACCCAGTTAGGTTTAAACGTCGGTCAAGCTAATCAGGGTTTGTTAGCTCTAGCTACTGATGCTGGTGGACATTTACAAGTTGCGGAATCTGGTGATGTTGTTTACCAGTTTCCCAAGAATTTTAGAGCAGTTTTACGTAACAAGTATTTACAATTGCAGTGGCAAGAATGGTGGAATAAAATTTGGGGAGTATTGTTTTATTTAATCCGTATCTCCTTTGGGATTGTATTAATTCTTTCCATCTTGCTAATTACCGTTACTATCATTATTATCCTGTCTTCTGCTAATTCCGACCGAGACAACGACAATAGAGGTAGTAGTTCTGGTGGGATTAGATTTTTCTGGATTCCTGATTTATTTTGGTATTTTAGCCCTGATTATTATAGCGATCGCCGTTACGAGAGACGACAGCAACAGCGACGGGGTGAAGACAACGAAATGAATTTCTTGGAAGCGGTGTTTTCCTTCTTGTTTGGTGATGGTAATCCCAACGCTAAATTAGAAGAACGACGTTGGCAAGAAATTGGCACAGTAATTAGAAATAATCAAGGTGCAGTTGTAGCCGAACAAGTAGCACCTTATTTAGATAATTTGGGGGAAAAATATCAACAGGAGTATGAAGATTATATGCTACCTGTATTATTAAAATTTAATGGCCAACCCCAAGTTAGCCCAGAAGGACAATTAGTTTATTACTTCCCAGAATTACAAGTTAGAGCCAGTAAAAAGCAACGTTATCCAGCCGCCGAATATTTACAGGAATTTCTGTGGAGATTTAGCAATGCTACTTCTGGGCAAATTATGCTCAGTGCTGGTTTAGGAGTCGTCAACTTTCTCGGTGCGATCATTTTGGGGGTGTTATTAAGAAATGGGACGATTACCCAAGAAATCGGCGGTTTAGTTGGTTTTGTCCAAAGTATTTATTGGCTACTTTTAGCTTATGGTACGGGATTTTTAGCTATACCTTTAATCCGTTATGTGTGGATTCAGTCCAGAAATAGAAAAATAGAGGAGCGTAACAGTCAACGCCAAAATAGAGCCAAGTTATTAGCCAAACCTAAACCAGAATTACAAAAGAAAATTGCCTTTGCTGGTCAATTTGCTAATGAAAGATTCATTGAACAAAAAGACGTAATTTACTCAACAGAAAGAGATTTATTAGAACAAGAATTTGAACAAGCCGACTGGCAAAAGCGGCTAGGTGAATCAGGGGAAGAGTAGAGGAGGCAGAGGGGATGGGGGGCAGAGGGGATGGGGGGCAGAGGGGCAGAGGG
>DATGXB010000250.1:0-39396 GCA_035299225.1 Nostocaceae cyanobacterium
CCCTGCCCCCTGCCCCCTGCACCCCTGCCTCTTCTCCCCCTGCCTCTTCTCACTGCACATAAGCGACAGTTACACCTGTACCGCCATCGTTTTGTGCTGCTGGTTCGTAGTGGCTGATTCTAGGATGCTGTTGCAAGAAGATGTGCACACCTTGACGCAGTTTGCCAGTTCCATGTCCGTGAATAATCCAAATTGGTCCCGCAGCTTCGGAAATGGCTTTTTCTAAAATATATTCGCCATCTGCGACTCGTTTTCCGCGTAAATCTATGGTATTTTTTTCTGTGCGGATGTTTAAGGGTGGGGGTGGGGGTGGTGTAACGGCGACTGGGGCGGGTTTTGGTTTAACTGTTGGTTCGGCTTTTTGTCCGTCTAATGATTCGATATCTTCTAGTTTGACTGTCATTTTCATGATGCCAAATCTGACGGTGATTTCGCTATCTTCGTTTACAGGTGTTAATACTTCGGCGGTTTGTCCGATTTTGGGGATGCGAATGCGATCGCCTACTTTGGGCATAAACCCGATTTTGGCTTTGGGTTGGGCTACGGGTTGATATTTTTGGGCTATTTCGTTAATGGCGGTGGTGGCTTTTTGGGCTTCTTGGGCGGTGGGTGTTCCTTTTTGTAGGGTTTTGATCACTTGGGCGATTTCCGATTTGGCAGATGCGATCGCTTGTTGTACGGCGATTTCTTGGGATGCTTTTAAGCTTTGTTCTCTTTGTTCTAAGGCTGTGGCTTTGGCTGATACTTCTTTATATAGTTTTTCGGCTTGTTGTAATAATGCCTGGGCTTCGGCGGCTTTAATTTCTTGGTTGCGGCGCTGGGCTTCTAATCCGGCTATGACCTGATTAACTTCATCCTGGTCTGTTCCGACCTGAATTTTAGCGGCTTCTACTACTTCGGGTTTTAAGCCTAACCTTAAGGCGATAGAAAGGGCGTTAGACCTGCCAGGAATGCCCCACAACAGACGATAAGTAGGTGAAAGGGTGGTTTCGTCAAATTCTACGGAGGCGTTTTCAAAGCGAGAATCTTGGTATTTCAGGGCTTTAAGTTCGCCAAAGTGGGTTGTAGCGATGGTTAATTGAGAATGATCGGCGAGATACTGGAGGAGGGCGATCGCTAAGGCACTTCCTTCGGCGGGATCTGTACCTGCACCAACTTCATCTAGTAAAACTAACACATTCGGGTTAACCGCTCCTAAGATCCGACTGATGCGGCGGATATGCCCGGAAAAGGTAGATAAGCTTTGTTGTAATGATTGTTCATCCCCAATATCTGCTAAAACAAGGTCAAACCAAGGGATTTCTACGGGTTCTTTGGCAGGAATAAATAAACCTACTTTGGCCATTAAAGCCGCTAAACCCAAGGTTTTCAAAGTGGCTGTTTTCCCGCCGGTGTTGGGACCTGTGATAGTTACGACTTTAATATGAGGACTAACCAACAAATCTACAGGTACTACTGAGTGTCCCTGCTCATGCTGTTGCTGCCATACTAACAAGGGGTGACGCAACTGCCGCAAGGTGATCATTTCTGATTCCTCACGTTGAATAAATCGGGGGGGGTTGGCTTTTAACCACCAACTATAACGGGATCTGGCGGTGGCTAAGTCTAAAGTGGTGACAATGGCTAATAATTTGTCTAAATCTGCTTTGACGGCGGCGACTTGGGAGGTTAAAGCACGGCGGATGGCTTCTTCTTCTACTTGTTCTCTTTTAAGAGTTTGTCGTAATTGATCCCCGATTGGGACAATACTGTTAGGTTCGATATATAAGGTTGCGCCACTGGTAGAAGTGTCATGAACAATACCCGGAATTGCGTCTTTTTGCGGTGCTTTTACCGGGATCACAAAGCGATCGCCTCTTTGAGTAATAATCTGTTCCTGAACTGCATTAGATTTAGCTTGAATGATATTTTGCAGTTTTTGGGTAATTTGCGACTTTAACCGCCGCACCTCCTGGCGAATCTCTCCTAATTTCTGACTGGCGCGATCTGTTACCTGCGCTCTTTCATCTATACATCGGTGGATTTCTTGTTCCAATTCCGGGTAAGTACGCAATTCCGCTACTAATTCCGTTAAGATTGGTACGTTTTCTTGATTATCAATTAGCCGCCGTAAATTTCTCGCACCTGCTAGAGTGGTCGCAATGGCTAATAATTCCTCACCGCTTAAAATTCCTTGCAATTCTGCTCTTTCTAAAGCATCACCAATATCTTGAATACCATCAAAAGATAATCCTGATGTTAAACGGCTTTCTAATTGATAAATTTCTTTTGTTTGGGCTAATAACTGCTCACTCTCTGCCTGAGAAGCGGGAATTGACAGGTTACGCAAAACTAGCGCCCCCAATTTAGTCGCCGCATAAGTAGCAAGATGCTGGCAGAGGCGCGGCCATTCTAATAGTTCTAGGGTTTCAGATTGAATCAAGGCTGCAATAGTCGAATCTAACTCTTACTTTAGTAATTGTAACTTCTATCAGTCCAGGGGGTGTAGGTTTCGTAGTCAGATATTACAAAAAGTTAGGCAACTAGCCCAAACTTAATACAATCATCATTTTGCAGAGATTATTACTCAACCTAATTTTGATTAACCGGATATTAATTAAGCCGCAGCTTTTTCTTGTACTAAAACATAAGGTTGAACAATCAGGGTATCAAATCGCTTGCTGGGGTTGCTGTTCCATTCTCCCAACTGGGTATTTGACGGTTTAGCGATTAGCTGTTTATCAATCCACTGTTGAACGGAACTAGTCCGATCATTAGCGATCGCTTCCCCCACATCCACCAAATTCAAATCACCCCCAACCACAATCACCGCATCCCTTTGTGCATGGGGAATCAGCCATTCCCATTCCGCTTCATCTAGGCTTTCTCTTAGCTCATCTTTCAAATCAGACATAGCTCCCCACCGTATACCATTGATTTTATTTTACACCAGATGGGTAAATTTAGATCAATAAGGAATTGGGAAAATAAGTTGTGTAATTAATTCTGCCTAATTTCTGCCTAATTATTGATAATGAAAATTTACAGCAAACCTTATTTATACTAATAACTAATGACTAATGACCTGTTCCCTGTTCCCTACTTCCTAATGACTAAACCTCTGATTTCATTTCTTCAATTTCAAAGATAGAAACAATAATCCCTGTAATGGGAATAGAAAGAAAAACCCCAAATAAACCTGCGACTCTTGCACCAACTAATAAAGCAAAAAATACCACAACTGGGTTAAGGTTTAAAGTTCCCTGCATCACTCTGGGGGCAATTAAATTATCTTGAATTTGTTGGAGAATAATACAAGCAATTAAAACCCTGAATGCTAACCAAACATTCTGTGATAAAACAATTAAAGTAATAGTGCTAACTCCTAAAGTTGCACCAATTCCCGGAATTAAATCTAATAAACCAACAATTACAGATAACAATAGAGCAAAAGGAACATTTAAAATAATAAAAACTAAAAATGTAGCACTAGATAAAAACAAAGTTAAAATTAACTGTCCGCGAAAAAATCCTAAAAAGTTTCTTTGCAGAATTTTCGTAAAATTTTTACGTCGTGGTTGAGGAACAATTTTTAAAACCAAACTCCATAATTTTTCCCCATCCAACAACATAAAAAAAGCCACCACAGCAATGAAAATAAAAGTAATGAAATTAGTGAGAATACTTTGCACAATAGCCACAGTAGAAACAAGTGTAGAAACTATTTGATTACGAACTTGAGATTCAAAAACATTCAAATCAAGTTGTAAATTTCGCTCGCGTAAAAATTCCTCAAATCTTTCTAATAAAGGAATCAGGGAATTTAAAAAAATACCCACACTATTAATTAATTGTTGTCCCTGAGATAAAACTGTTAAACCAACAGTAAACAACAAACTACCCAAAATTAAAATACTGCATAAAGAAACCAAGACCACCGCTAAACCACGGGGTAAAAAGCGGTTTAGTAATTGTACTGGATAGTTCAGCAAAAAAGCCAAAATTGTGGCAAAGCTAAAAATCACAACTACTGCTTGAAAATAATCCAAAAGTTGTATCATTGCCCAACCAGTAGCCAATAATAACAAAAACCGAATTAAAACTGAATTATTCAGCCGTTGCCAAAAATTCCTACTACCAAAGCCACTCATAAACTTTTATAAACTAGGTATAAAAGGTATAAACTTAAATGGTAGGAAACTCTAGCAACTCTCACCACCTCCTAAAAGTATAGATTTTAGGCAGAAGGCAGAAGGTAGGCGTTCCGTGAGCGGAGTCGAACGGGGCAGGAGGCAGGAGGAAAGAAAGTTTTTGTGTAAGCTTTTTGGCATTTCTTTAACTAAATATTTATTTCTGCTTAAGTTGCAAAAAAACAATCTTAAATTATTTATGAACGCTATCTGTTCCCTGTTCCCTGTTACAATTTTGAATTGTTAATTCCTGCCTAATTCGTGCATTTCATTAATTACTGTTGCACATTTTTGGGTAATAGCTTCTAATTCATGTTTATTAGTAGAAGTAGGAGCATTAATTAAATTACCAATTCTAATGGTGACGGGAACTGGACGGGGGAGAGAAGAACCTGGTTTTAAAATATTTTCTGCCCCGCTAATATTTACAGGTAATAAAGGTACTTTGGCTTTAGCTGCTAAAAGTGCAGCACCACGTTTAGGATCATGAATTTTACCATCTGGGGTGCGAGTTCCTTCTAAAAATACACCCACAGCCCAACCATTTTCTAAACATTCCAATGCCGAACGAATAGCCGCGCGATCGCCTGTGCCTCTATTCACTGGATAAGCGCCATATATTTTGATGATTTGGGCTAAAACAGGCACTTTAAATAATTCCTCTTTAGCCATATAAGCCACAGGACGACCAACACAATTAGAAACTATTGGTGGGTCTAAATAAGTAGCATGATTACTCACTATAATCAAGGGTCCGGTTTTAGGTACATTTTCCGCACCGTAAATCTTTCCCCGAAAGTAGGTGTGTAACAAAGGACTAACCACCGACCACTTAACGGTGTGATACAGTAACAAACTAGTAAAGGGTTCTCGTTCTTTAGTCATAATTTAATTTGTCAAATGGGGATGCGATGGCCTATCCTGAACTATATCACCCCTAATTTTCGGTTAAAATTTGATCATCAGATTATTTCTAATAAAATTTTATAATTATAGCAGATAGATCATTTTTATAACCAATTCTTCTAAAAAAATACTATTTTATCTTACAAGCTAATAACCTTTCACGCAAACCTTGTTTATTAAACCGCCTTTCATTCATTTTGCGGACTGCTTGCGCTTGCTGTTGTCTTTGTTGTAAATAGCTTTCTACTTCTTGCTGATGATTCAGATAAAATGCAATAGTCGCATAGATATCTGATAATTTCAGCGATGGATAGCGATAAACAATTTCTTCAGCTGTTAACCCTTGCTTAAATACGGTGACAACAGTATCAAGAGTTACGCGAGTTTTGCCAACTTGTACCACACCATCAGCATTAGTTTTTAGTGGTGTAGGTTCAGCTAAAATCACTAATTTCATAATTATAAATGTTCATGCTTCTGTTCTAAGGATAACAAAAATCTACTTCTAAGAACTTTTTTGCGATATTAGCTCACCTTTTTAAAAAAGTTGAACCTATATTACAACTCATCTATCTCAACACCAATGGCTAAAGCCATAACATAATCTGAAGCGACATATTTTATATGAGGTGGCATTTGAGTTGTGTAATTAAATTCCCGTATCAATGTGAAGTTGACATTAAAGCCTTCCACTATAGCCTCTTGAATCACATCTGATGTCATTTTATCATCAGCAAAAATTCCTACTATATTATATCCACTCTTCTCATTAAAAAAACGGTTTCCATCTTGACAATACTCTTTTAATAAACTTTTAAAATATTCCGAAAAAGACTTATTTTTTTCTATTTTAGAGACGTGCATTTCTATTACCCTTGAATTCATTATATTTATTCTTTTACTGTCAAGATTTAATATCTCTCTGTATAGGCTTAGTTTTATCTCTTTGTAAGATTCGTCTATTAATTCTGGGTAATTACTTGGTAAATACATATATATGGGAATAACTGTACCTTTATCATTAAACCTCAAATTTTCAATTATACTTTGTAAAATTGAACCTATATTAAAATTATCTTTATTATAGAACTCTATGACATCAAATAGCTTTTTAACTAAATATTCTAAATTAATTATTGCTAATGCTCTACTAAAGTTAAACTTGAGATTATTGCTACCACTATTATTTCTATTTATCCTCTCCATTCTATTTCTTCTTTGCTCCTCAAGATCATTCCAAGAAATGTTACTAACACTATGTAATTCACTAATAACCTTACTAATGTAATATTGTAATTCTACAAAAAGAGATTCGATACCAATATAATCAATAAAAAAATCACTGATCTCTTTACCATTATGAACAATCTCAGTTCTGTAACCTTGTGGTTTAGTCAACTCATAAAACCTATTTTTCAAAAACTCATACTCTTGTTTATTAGTTCCTATATGTGATGCAATTTTCTTTTTCACTTCTTCAAATTTTTGGTATTGATAAGGAAATCCCAGAAATTCAAATAGTGTCATTATCTGAATAAATTTTACTGTTAAATTATCTTGCTCAAGAATTTGAGAATTTAATCTCAGTGCATATTTAATTATATTATAAACTTCACCACCAATATTATTATTATGATTTTTTATTTTAGACAAATCCCTCACTTTAAGTCCATTACCAATAACTATTTCCGTGCTATATTTATTCTGAATAGCGCATCTACAGAATAAAGGAGGTTCAAAGATCAGTACGACAGATTTACTGTTATAAATTTGCCCTACTCTGCCAGGAAGAGAGT
This sequence comes from Nostocaceae cyanobacterium, assembly GCA_035299225.1. Taxonomy (GTDB): domain Bacteria; phylum Cyanobacteriota; class Cyanobacteriia; order Cyanobacteriales; family Nostocaceae; genus DATGXB01. The sequence continues at coordinate 6,872 of DATGXB010000250.1, forward strand.
TAGAATAAAAATAATCACAATAGTAAAATCTAAATATATCTAAAATTGGTTCTAACTTCTTGATTGCTAGGTCTACTATTTTGGCATCATATTCTATTGACAAAAGTGTATATTTTTTCTCTATTTCTGATTTCTTAGCTTTGAAACAACCTAAAACGTAAGAATTTATTTTATCTTTGAGTAATTTTTCCTGATCATTATTAATATGAACTATATTTCTGTAAAGTTCATCTATATCAACTGTAAATTTAGGATAAAATGTAACATCATTGATGGTTAAAACTTCACTAATATCCAGCCTTGGCAAAGGAACAAGTAAGAGAAACTCATCATCCTTTAGTTGTACTTGTGAGAGTGCTGAATACATATCGGTTTGTTCATCTCCTTATTTATTTATAGTCAATAAAGATTTATTTCTCAATTTAGAAGTTATGGCTAAAATTTTTAGAAAGAACCTTGGTTGGCTATTTAGATAAATTTTTTATACTCGGCTTCGACTTCTACAGAATGAGGTTTAATGTAGTCTAACACCGAGTTGATTGATTCCCTAATTTGGTAATTCGGAAGTGTTGCGGATGTTTTGTAAAGTCAAACCGGAAACGGTGCGTTTAATTAAACCAGTTAAGACGTTACCTGGCCCTACTTCCATTACTTTTTCAATGCCATTTTCTGGTAGTTGTAAAGCAATTTCTCGCCAACGTACCGAACCAGTCATTTGTTGAATTAGTCGTTGTTTTAAACTTTCACTATCAGTTTCTGGTGTTGGATTTACATTTGATAAAACTGGAACTTCCGCAGATTGAAAAATTGCTGTATCCAGAATTTCTTGAAATTCTTTAGCGGCGGCTGTCATTAAAGGTGAATGAAATGCGCCGGAAACTTTTAAAGGTACGGCACGTTTGGCTTTAACTTGAGACATTACCTCTTTTACTGCGTCAGGAGTACCTGATATTACCACTTGGGCAGGACTATTATCATTAGCTATTACTACATTTGGAGTCTCAGCAATGACCTTTTGTAGTGCTTCATTGTCAAAGTTTAATAATGCTGCCATCATTCCTCCCGCAGCATTATCCATAATTTCTGCTCGTCGTTTTACTAGGTGTAAACCGGTTGACCAGTCAAATACACCAGCCACATATAAAGCAATATATTCTCCTAAACTATGACCTGCAACTAAATCTGGTTTTTGTCCTTTTTCTTTCAGCATATCCGCGAGGATACTTTCAATTACATACAAACTTGGTTGAGTGTAGATTGTCCGAGATAATTGTTCTTCGGTACTTTGACAAATTTCTACAACAGACCAACCCAAAATCGCTTTTGCTTGGTCAAATTTTTCTTTGGCAGATGGTAAATTTAACAAATCTATTCCCATTCCCAATGCTTGAGAACCTTGTCCGGGAAACACCCATGCAGTTTTAGTCATTTTCGTTATTAGTCATTAGTCATTAGTCATTAGGAAGTAGGGAACAGGGAACAGGGAACAGTCATTAGGGAACAGGCAATAGGCAATAGGCAATAGGCAACAGGCAATAGGCAACAGGCAATAGGAAAAAAGTATTTCTATATTCTTCTTTCTCCCCTGCTCCCTGCCCCCTGCCTCTTCTCCCCTTTCCCCTCTGCTCCTCTGCCCCCTTGCTCCCCTGCTTCTTATCATCTTCCCCATTGAAAAATTGCTGCACCCCAGGTTAAACCGGCTCCAAAGCCAGAGGCAGCAATGATATCATTGGGTTTAATTTTGCCTTGTTTTACAGCTTCATCTAAAGCGATGGGGATGGAAGCGGCGGAAGTGTTGCCATATTTGGCGACGTTGCTGATTACTTTTTCGGTGGGGATTTCTAATCTTTCTGCAACAGCGTTAAGAATACGTTGGTTAGCTTGGTGTAAGACTAGCCAATCTACACTTTCTACTGAGAGGTTAGCGGCAAATAAGGCTTTGTCAATTACTTCTGGAACTTTTTGCACTGCAAAGCGGTAAACTTCTTTACCGTTCATGGTGATGGGGTGATAAGTGCCTTTGGTGACTTTGATGTGATGATTGAGTTCTGTTTGGGAACCATCGTAAGCTAGGTTGAGGTAATGATTTTGTGTACCATCACTTTTGAGGGAAAATCCTAAGAGGCGATCGCTCTTATTGGCCTGTAACACCACTGCCCCCGCACCATCACCAAACAATACACAAGTCCGGCGGTCTTGCCAATCTACCCACCGAGAGAGGATATCCGCACCTACCAAAAGTACATTTTGATAAACCCCTGTTCTGATGTATTGGGCAGCTGTAACGAGTCCGAAGATGAAACCAGAACAAGCGGCGGTTAAATCAAAGGCTACAGCCTTAATTGCCCCTAACTCGGCTTGAATTTGACAGGCACTACCAAATAAATCATCAGGAGTGGAGGTGGCCAGCAAAATTAAATCTATGTCGGCTGGTGTGATCCCGGCGGCAGCAATGGCCTGTCTACTAGCAGTAGCGGCGATCGCACTTAAGGATTCTGGCGGTAATGCTATCCGTCTTTCACTAATTCCGGTTCTGGTAGTAATCCATTCATCGGATGTTTCTACCAGTTGAGTTAATGCTTGGTTGTCTAAAGTAGTTGCAGGTACGGCTGAACCACTACCTGTAATTGCTACACCTAAATTTTGCACTCCTAATCTCTCCAGCTATTAGTCATTAGTCAATGGTCAACGGTCATTAGTCATTAGGTAGGAGGCGGGGGGTAGAGGAGAAAATAATTAAATAATTTCCTGTTACTTTTTTCCCTATCTTCCTCATCCTCCTCATTTCCCTCATCATCCTCCTTTTCCTTGTTTCTGTTATCACTAATCACTAATCACTAATGACTAATGACTAATGACTAAATCCTAAGCATCATCACTTTTTAGAATTGCATATTGTGATTGAAGTCTATCTAGTACTTGATTATCTACGGCTTCTTTAGCCATGCGGATAGCACTAAAAATTGATGGTGCTTGGGAACTACCATGACCGATAAAGCAAATACCTCCAACACCCAACAGCAAAGCACCTCCATGTTCTGCATGATCCATGCGTTGCTTAATCCGCTTGAGGTTGGGTTTTAAAATTGCTGTACCAATTTGACCGTGTAGACCTTGGGGTAATTCTTCCCGCAGTATTTGCAGAATTACTCCCCCAATTGCTTCGGCAAATTTTAATAATACGTTCCCCACAAAGCCATCGCAAACAATCACATCAAATTGACCGGAGAGGACATCACGACCTTCGGCATTACCAATAAAATTAATGTGGGTGTTTTCTTTTAATAGTTGGTGAGCGCGTAAAGCTACCTCGTTACCTTTGGTATCTTCTTCGCCAATGTTTAATAAGCCAATTTTGGGTTCAGGCATTCCCAAAACATATTGACTATAAATTGACCCCATGACCGCAAACTGTTCTAAAAATTTGGGTCTACAGTCTACATTTGCACCCACATCTAAAATTAATACTGGTTTGCCTGCCATAATTGTGGGAAAGACTGTGCCAATGGCTGGGCGGTCAATTCCCGGTAATCTTCCTAAGCGTAGTAAAGCTGAGGCCATAGCAGCCCCAGAGTGACCAGCAGAAAATACGGCATCAGCTTCTTTCTTTTTGACTAAATCCATCGCTACATTGATCGAAGCACTTTTTTTGCGTCTGACCGCATTTAAAGGCTCTTCATCCATAGCGATCGCTTCATCAGCAGGTACAATCTCCACCCGCGCCAAGTTGACGTTTGGCGGCATTACAGCTTGAATCTGTTGAGGATCACCTACCAACAACACCTTCACACCTAATTCTTCCTGGGCTCGCAATGCGCCAGTGACGATTTCACCGGGTGCGTGATCTCCTCCCATAGCGTCTATTGCGATCCGTACACCAGTCGATCCCATTGCTCAGAGCTTATAGAAACCTTACAAATTTTATCAGATTGTAATACACTACAATTGAAAATTTGAAGACTAAAATTTAAAATTAAACTTAATGGCCGCTAAAAGTACGCATTAAGTCGTCCTGATTGTCGGTCAAATCTCCACATCAACGGGGTAGAGAATGGTAATTTCCGATTAATTGACGGCTAGTAAATTTAGCGATCGCTCTCCTATATGATCAACAATTGTCACAACTTACACAATTAAATACTTAGCGGTTAGTTGCTAAATGGTAAAAGTTATACTTTCAACAATATAACACTTAATTAACTTTTAGATTATGGAGAAAACCTAATGCTACAAATTAAACATCAATTTCAGAGTTTTGAAGAATACCTAGAATATGATGATGGTACAGATAAATTATATGAATTATTTAACGGAGAATTGATCGAAATGCCTCCAGAATCAGGAATTAATGTGCAAATTGTCAATCGTCTTTTTCTGATTTTTGCATTACTCATCGGGACTGATCGGGTAAGGGGTCATGGTTTAGAATTAGAAGTTAGAGGAGAACCGAGAAACCGTTATCCAGATTTAACTATACTCCGAGAAGAACATATCCAACAATTAGCAAAACGCAATACTATCCGTCTCTCCATGCAACCGCCCTTACTGGTGGTAGAAATAGTTAGCCCAGGAGAAATACAACGACACCGAGATTTTATCGCCAAACGCTTACAGTATCAAGATTGTGGCATTCCTGAATATTGGATTGTTGACCCTGAAGCTGGCAGTATATTAGTATTAGAATTAAAGGGAAAAACCTACACCGAAATTAGTAACTTTGCCGGTGATGATTTGATTATTTCTCCACAGGTTCCACAATTAAATTTAAAAGTATCACAAATTTTTGAGGCAAAAAATTAAAAGTAATTAATACAGGGAACAGGGAACAGGGAACAGGGAACAGGCAATAGTTATTATTTCTGAATGTATGATTTTTGAATGCATGACTTTTGACTTTCTCCCCTCTGCCCCCCTGCCCCTCTGCCCCCTGCCTCTTCCCCCCTGCCCCTAATATTAACTAAGTACCCAGTGAACTAAAGTTCTGACACCGTAACCAGTTGCCCCAGCATTGTTACAACCGCTTTCTTTATCAGCCCACACGGGACCAGCAATATCTAAATGTGCCCAAGGAGTTTCTTTAATAAACTGCTTGAGGAATAAAGCCGCAGTAATCGCACCACCACCACGGGGCCCGGTATTTTTCATATCGGCAATACTTGACTTTAAGCCCTCAAAGTATTTATCTTCCATCGGCATCCGCCAAATTTTCTCGCCTGCTGCTTCTGCGGCTGTTTGTAGTTCGGCAGCCATGGTATCATTGGGTGTAAATAAACCTGCGATTTCATCACCCAAAGCGATCATACAAGCGCCGGTGAGAGTAGCCAAATCAGCGATCGCATCCACTCCCAATTTTTCCGCAAATACCAAAGCATCAGCTAAAGTTAATCTACCCTCAGCATCGGTGTTATTCACCTCAATAGTTTTCCCATTGGAAGCAGTGAGAATATCACCAGGATGCATGGCTGTACCACTAATCATGTTTTCCGTGACGGCGGAAATAAAATGTACCTCTACATCTGGTTTAATTTGAGCAATAGCTTTCGCTGCACCTAATGTAGCGGCTGCACCGCCCATGTCAATCTTCATGGTTTCGATACCGCTACCAGCACCTTTAATATTTAAGCCACCGGAATCAAAAGTTAAACCTTTACCGACAATAGCTAGTTTGCGTTTTGGTGTGGTGGTTGGTTGATAAGTCAGGTGAATAAACTTCGGGGGTAAATCAGAAGCCTTAGCTACACCTAAAAATGCACCCATTTTCAGGCGATCGCAATCTTCCTGTTCTAAAATTTCAATCTGTAAACCGTATTCAGTCGCTATTTGCTGGGCAACCTCCGCCATAGTAATCGGTGTCACCGCATTAGCCGGTGCTGCCACCAACTCCCTAGCCAAATTTACACCAGAAACAATTTGATTAGCCAAAGTTACAGCCGCTTCTTGTCCACCCAAACCCAATAAATCAATAGTTTCGATTTCTGGACTTTTATCATCTGGTTCAGACTTAAAGCGCACATCTTTATACAATGCCAACTGTAAACCCTCAGCTAAAGCCTGGGCAGCTGCGGCTGGTTCAAGATTACCAATAGGTAAACTCACACCTAAAGTTTTAGTTTTTTGCTTTTTCGCAGTCCGGGCAACAGTAGCCGCAACTCGGCGTAAAGAATCCAGTTTCAACTGCTCTGGTTTACCCAAACCGACCAAAATCACCTTTTTCACCAAGTTACCACCACTCACCCTAGTGAAAATAGTGCTATTAGCTTTACCAGTAAATTCTTCTTCGGCAATGAGTTCCTTGAGGATACCAGCAAACCTCTGATCTAAAGTTGCCAGATCACCAGTTAACTCCACCGCATCTTCAAACAAACCAACGGCTAAAGTATCACCTGTCCATTCTAATAAAACTGTGTTACTAGGTCGAATCGTCATTTTTGTATTTTTGTGTAAACCGTCTTGTACCAGTATTGCTCAAAATTTTCGTTCTGGGGAGAAAAATAGGCAGAAGGGCAGGGGGACAGGGGGTAGAAGGGAAACTGTCAATAGTAATTTCCACAACATAACTCAGAAATCCGAAAGCAAAACATGAAAATTGCTATTCTGAAGAGGAAAACACCACCTCTGAACACGGAAATCAAAGATTAAAAATATAAATCCAATTTTTGACAAATTTAACTAAATTTTGAATATTTGCTCTAATTTCGATAGATAGATACACTAGAATTACTTAAAGATTAGGCTTCGCCTCTTGATTTATAAGGGTTATAGCTTAATTAATGTTATATCCAATTTTAACAATCGTGTAAAATTTTCATTAAGCTAATTAAGACATGATGCTATCTACCATTGAGAGAATTACTGAAGTACAAACACCAAACTACCTCACTACCCTTGTAGTTATTGATTCCGCAGTCCCAGACTATCAATTATTAGTAGCTGGGATAGAACCTACAGCACAAGTTATCGTCCTCGACCAACAGCAAGACGGAATCACTCAAATCACCGCAGCCGTTGAGCAAAACAGAATTTCCAGCTTACAACTCATAGCGCACGGTAGTCCTGGCAGCTTGCAACTAGGCAACATTGCTCTGAACTTAGACAATCTGCACAGCTACCAACAACAACTACAACAATGGCAAGTAACAGATATCCTCATCTATGCCTGTGAAGTAGCCGCAGGAGAAATCGGTCAAACCTTTATCAACCAACTGCACCAACTCACAGGGGCAAATATTGCCGCTTCCGAACAGAAAGTTGGTCATAGCCAACTAGGAGGAAGTTGGGAATTAGAGGTTAAAATTGGTCAAATATCCCCAAAATTAGCAATTAATACCACTATAAGAAACACATACCATCAAGTATTAGTTTCTTTCCGCCCTACTGCCAACATTAGTGTTGGAGCTAATGCCGTATCAGTGACAGTAGGAGACTTTAATGATGATGGTAAGGAAGATTTAGCTACTGTAAATTATAGCAGTAACAACGTAAGTGTAGTGTTAGGACAAGGGGATGGCACTTTTAGTCCAGTCTCCAACTATAATGTTGGCCCTGCTCCCTTTTCAGCAGCAGTAGGAGATTTTAATGGTGATGACAACCAGGATTTAGTTATTGCCAATAATAATAGCGACAAGGTAAGTTTGCTGCTAGGACAAGGAGATGGCACTTTTAGTCCAGGCACCGATATTGATGCCACTTTTGGTGGTGTATCAGTGATAGTAGAAGATTTTAATGGGGATACTAAACAAGACCTAGCAGTTGCTAACTTTTTCAGTGGCACTGTGGGTGTGGTACTAAGACAAGAGGATGGCACCTTTGGTGCAGCCACTAGCTTTAGTGTTGGGGATGAGCCCCGTTCAATGGTAGTAGGGGACTTTAATAATGATGGCAGTCAGGATTTAGTGGTTGCTAACTCTGTCAGCAACACTGTGAGTGTACTGATAGGACAAGGGGATGGCACATTCAGTCAAGCTATCAACTATGATGTTGGTTCTGATCCCTATTCAGTAGCAGTGGGAGACTTCAATAGTGATGGGATTCAGGACTTAGCGGTTGCTAACTCTGGGAGCAACGCTATGAGTGTACTGATAGGACAAGGGGATGGCACATTCAGTCAAGCTACCAACATTAACTTGGACTCTAGTCCTTCTTCAGTTGCAGTGGGGGACTTTGATGGTGATAGCAAACAGGATTTGGCTGTTACTACTTCTAACGGGTTGAGTGTACTGCTAGGACAAGGAGATGGTACTTTTGCCTCAGCCATCAATGTTAGTGATGTTTCTGGTTATCTGATAGTAGCAGACTTTAATGATGATGGTAAGCAAGATTTAGCAATTGCCGACGGTGGCAATCTTCTGAATGTATTACTAAATAATAACCCACCAACTTTAGCCACTCCCATAGCTGACCAAACTGCCACTGAAGGTAGTGCATTCAATTTTACTTTCCTAGCTAACACCTTCAACGATATAGACACAAATGATACTCTCACCTATACAGCCACTCTAGAGAATGGCGACCCCTTACCTGCTTGGTTAATTTTTGACGCAGCTACACGCACCTTTTCTGGTACACCCCCAACCACAGGCAGTCTCAACATTAAGGTCAGAGCTACAGATTTAGGTAACACATCTGTAGATGATGTATTTGCATTGGCAATCAATCCAGCACCCCAAGTTACAAAGTTAGTCAACAATATTAGTGATATCTTCACAATCAACAGTGCCAATACTACCGCTAGATTGCAAGTTTCTCTTTCAGGACGCAATTCTTTATTAGTCAATGAATTCATAGTATTTACTGTTGATGATGACAATGGCACAGTTAACGGTATTGCTCCTGGTGCAGCAGGTTACACTGAGGCAGTTATCGCCAGAAGTTCAGTAGTTTTCTCGGCTATTGCTAATGTTCCCAATGGTTTTAATACCAGCAATCTCGCCCGCACTTTAGAATTTAATGCCAATCAAAATCTTAGATTTGCTTTAGTTAAAGGCACTACATTAGATGCGGTCAAAAAGGGTTTTGTCAGTTCCTCAAATATTATCTTCTCTAGTGCTAGTAGCCAAAGTATTACAGTTTTAGAGAATAATGTTTTCTCTCTAGGTTGGCGAGATGGTTCTAATAATACTACTGAATTTAATGATTTAGTGGTGAATGTTCAAGCTGTAGATACTGCCTTACCTGTTGGTACAGGTTTGCAAGATGAAACTGAAGGTGAGGCAATTGATTTAACTGGTCTTAATGGTTCGGTTTCTGCTAACTTTACAGTGTACAGAGAAGCCCTGTTTGAGAACTATGTAGGCTTTTATAAAGTGACTGGGACAAATGGGGGAATTGATACTAATAATGATGGTGTGGCTGACCTTCTCCCTGGACAAGCTGGTTATGTTCAAGCTGCGGTTAATCAACGTTTATCAGGCATTGATTTAACGGTAGCTAACCAAGGTACAGCAAGTTATTCAGGTACTTTTGAAGGTGGAGCAATTTTCGTGCCATTTATCATTGTAAATGGTAGACCGGAAGCGGTTTTAGATAGTAATACTAGCAATGATCCGGCGGTTTATTTCTCGTTCTTAGGTGCTAATTCCGATGGGGCTGATCATATTCGCTTGTTAGGTGATAATATCTTTGGCTTTGAGGATTTACCAGGATTAGGAGATGCGGATCACAATGATGTAATTGTCAAAGTTGATTTGAGTATTGCCTAATTTTTGCAGGTTGTTTGAGTATCTATCAACATTAAATTTCTCTCCATTTCTGGAGGTTTATTAATTACAGCAGGGAACAGGGAAGAAGAGGCAAGGGAGCAGGGAAGCAAGGGGGAAATAGGAATGAATACCATTTCCAAAAATTTTAGTTTTTCTTCTTTGTCCCCTCTGCCCCCTACCTCCTACCTCCTATCTTTTTGCTCAAATGCAAGTTCGTAATGGATGGTTGGGGATAATTGCCGCAATGTTTTGAGATAGTCCTCCGCGTTTTTGCGGTTGCGAAATTGACTTGCAGCTAACCATCCCATTGCGGTTTGTCGGTAAATGACCCAAGGGTAATAAACGCGCTGCTTTTGTGTTAATTGTTGAATCATAGTTTTATTTGTTGAACGTTGCCAGTTTAGCCACCATGCTAAATTGGCTTTTTTTTGAATCAGCACTTTCTAGAATTGTGAAACTGCTTTTACCTCCTTTGCTAAACGAAAAACTTGTAAGCGTAAAATGTAGCGTTATGCCGAAACCTTTTTATTTTCTCTAACTAATCGGGAGTAGGTTCTCTGGGGGATGTAATGCAATGGATTTTCACCAAAAAATTGCAACATCAACACACAAGCCCAAGAATATTTACCCTCTTGTATGGTTGTAATAATTTGCTGTAGTTGTTCAGGTGTTAGCTGTTGCATTTACTCAGGTTGTTTTTAGAAGGCAGGTGGCAGGATGAAAATATTGGCATTACTTATCTCCTTGATTGTGTCTGGTTTCTGCTAATGGCTAGAGTGGAGAGAGCGTTAAATTTTGTTTTAAGTATTTACCATACCTGAAACTAGATGCTATATTAAACATACCAAAAACAAATGTCAAGTGTTTCCGGTATGCAATTCCATTTGAGGTATGTAAAATAAGGGAATAATTGTGAATGACGTAGAAAATGGCACGACCAAGGAAACTTCCACCGGATGCGAAAAACGTATCCCTGTTTCTCAGCGAGAGGGACTGGAATCAGTTCGATCTGATGGCTCAGTCTTTCGGCTTGAGCCGCTCGGAATTGGTATCTCACATAGCTCAGGGAAAAATTCCTCTAGGGCAAGTGCCTTCGACGGAAATAGTTCTCTTGGGAAAATCCTACAGCGTCTCGAATTATTAGAGAAAGCTCACATTGATTGTGTTCGTTCCCTAAAACTCAGATTAGAGGCGCATCTCGAAGAATTGGAGCAAAAAGAAAAATTATTTCAACAATCAATAGCAGAATTACGTCAGGAAATTTACACCCTGACTATAGAAGCAGAAAAGAGCGAAGACAACGAGAACGAAAATTCTAGCGAAAGTAGTTAAGATGGTTTACCAATTCCGGTAAACCTTTTTTTTGCGATCGCCTTTGGTGGGCGTTGTGCGATCGCCTTTGGTGGGCGTTGTGCGATCGCCTCCGGCGGGCGTTTCGCCATCGCTCCTGGTATATCTGCAATGAGCAGGGGTGATTTACAGTTGATATAAAAATAAATGTATTGTTTTACCTACTTAACACAAATTTGCTGTTAAATATACTTGTAAGGATTTGATAGACATAGTTGAAAATCAGGCTTGAATATTTAAAATCACCAGGGTTATAAGCGAAACAGGGATTATGTCTAACTTAACCGTCTTTTCAAAAATTGAGTAAAGTAATTAAAGTATCATGCTATCTACCATCGAAAGAATCGCTCAAACACAAACCGCCAGCCAAAACCACAACTCTACCCTAGTGGTGATTGATTCAGCAGTAGCAGACTGTCAATTATTGGTAGCTGGGATAGAACCCACAGCACAGGTTATAATTTTAGACCAACAACAAGACAGCATCACCCAAATTACCGCAGCCGTCAGTAAAAATAGAATATCCAGCTTACAACTGATAGCGCATGGTAGTTCTGGCAGCTTACAGTTAGGAAATATTACCCTAAATTTAGACAACCTGCACAGCTACCAACAACAACTGCAAAACTGGCAAGTAGAAGAAATCTTGATTTATGGCTGTGAAGTAGCCGCAGGAGAAAGAGGAAAAGCTTTTATCAACCAACTCCACCAACTCACAGGGGCAAATATCGCTGCTTCCGAACAGAAAATAGGCAACAGTCAACTAGAGGGCAGTTGGGAACTAGCAGTCAAAATTGGCCAGATATCATCTAATTTAAACATCAAGCCAGAAGTACAGGAAAATTACCCCCATGTTTTGACTGACTTCGGTTTAATTTGGGCCACAAACTTTGGGAATAGTTATTTTTCTGAAGTTCGCAATATGACTGTGGATAGCGCAGGCAATGTCTATACTACAGGTCTTGCTCTGGCAATGGGTGATTTTCAGCCTAGTAATGGCGTATACTTGGACTCCACACAAGAATATATCGCTGACGCATATATCTCTAAAGTAAATAGCGATGGCAGCTTGGCTTGGGCGTTTAGTTTTGGGAATTTTAATGGTTCTGAGTATGGACTGGACGTAGCAGTAGACAGTGCAGGCAATGTCTACGGTGTTGGCTTTTTTCAAAACACAGTAGATTTTGACCCAGGTAGTGGCACTTTTAACCTTACCAGCAACGCAGAAACTGATACATTTATCGTCAAACTGAATAGTGATGGTAGTTTTGCCTGGGCAGCAAATTTTGGTAATGGAAATGGCAGCAGTGTGGGGGTAGATAATACAGGTAATGTTTACACTGCTGGTAGGTTTTCTGGTACGGTGGATTTTGATCCGGGGATTGGTACTTTTAACCTCACTAGTAATGGATTGAATGATGTATTCATCTCTAAACTAGACACTGATGGTAACTTTGTCTGGGCGAGAAATTTTGGTGGTGACAATTTCATCTCTAGCTCAGATATAGCAGTAGATAATGCAGGTAACGTTTATACTATGGGCCATTTTGGGGGTACAGTAGATTTTGACCCGGATAGTGGCACTTTCAATCTCACCAGCAACGGAGAAGATAGCGTATTTGTCTCTAAACTGAATAGTGATGGTAGCTTTGCTTGGGCAGCCAGTTTTGGAAGTAGTTTTACTCGCTCTGAGAATATAGCCGTAGATAGTGCAGGGAATGTCTACATTACTGGTGAATTTTCTGGCACAATAGATGCTGACCCTGGCAGTGGCGTTTTTAACCTCACTAGCAACGAATCATGGAATGCATTTATCGTCAAACTGAATAATGATGGCAGCTTTGCTTGGGCTACCAACTTTGGTGATAGCAATTATTCTAACTCTAACAATCTATTCATAGATAGTGCGGATAATGTCTACCTTGGTGGTAGTTTTTCTGGTGCGGTAGATTTTGACCCTAGCAGCAACACTTATATTCTTACCAGTAACGGAGGTGTCAGCCCATTTCTGGTTAAACTGAATAGCGATCGCAGTTTGGTTTGGGCAAAAATGCTCGGTGGTGACAAACTAGCGATAGATAATAATACAGGTAATATCTATGGGGCTGGCACTTTCTCTGGAACAAGGGATTTTGATCCAGGTAGCGGTACTGTTAATCTTACTACCAGCTATAATTTGAGAGATATATACGTCACTAAATTTGGTCTAGTTCCAAACTCTACTCCCACCTTAGTCAACCCCATAGCGGATCAAAGTATTGTTACTGGTTTCATGTTGAACTTTACCTTAAACGCTAATACTTTTGCTGATGCGGATGCTGGGGATGTTCTCGCTTACCGGGCTACTTTAGCTAACGGCAGTCGCTTACCCCGTTGGTTAACTTTCAATCCTAACACTCGCACTTTTACTGGCACTCCTACTGGTGCAAATATAGGCAGCATCAATATCAGGGTGATAGCCACAGATTCCGTAGGTGCTTTTGTTGATGATGTGTTTGTCTTAAATATTTTGGCTCCCACTGTTAATGGTTTGGGTAGACAACAGAATTTTTATGTCGCTCAAGATAAAGTTCTCAATATCGAAAACTTTGGCGGTATAGGTAAAGGTGTGAATCCCAGTGCAGCGACTATTCTAGAAGTAGACACGATCAAATTTACCGGAGTAAATTTAACTGCTCGGAATATGTTGCTGAATCAAAACGGTGATGATTTAGAAATTACTTTTGCTAGGGATAGTATCACTAAAGTTATTCTCAAAGATTTTGCCTTAGAAAATTTAGAAAATTTACAGCGTTCCACAGGAGCAACTGTAGATTTAGGTAATATTACCTTTAATGGACAAACGGAAATTCAAGACAATTTCGATGTCTTTGATGCTAATTCTACTCATAATTCCATCTGGAATCCCAATACAGTTACTTTCCTCAATGACTTAGATAATCAGGTTAATGGCTTTGATTCTGATGATGTGATTAATGGTCAAGGTGGTAACGATACTATTAATGGTTTAGCAGGGAATGATTTACTCAGAGGCGGTAAAGGTAATGATACCCTAATTGGTGGAAAAGGTAATGATACTCTTGTCGGTGATGCCGGACAAGATTATTTCCAATTTAGTACGGGAATCAGCTTTAATACTAATGATTTGGGCATAGATACCATTTCAGATTTTGTGAGTGGCACTGACAAAATTTTATTGGGTATTAACACATTCAATCAATTAAATAGTCCAGTGGGAGGCAGTTTAGTAGCATTGAATGATTTTGCTATTGTCAGTGATTTCACTAATGCGGCGGTGGAAATAGCAACAGCTAAAATAGTTTATAATTTAGGCACTGGCGGCTTATTTTATAATGAAAATGGTGCTGTTGCTGGCTTTGGTAATGGTGGACAGTTTGCTACTTTAGCAAATTATCCTACTACTATTACTGCCTCTGATTTCTTAGTATTGTAAACCTGTTTTGATAGGGATGGCGGAACGTCCACCTTCCCTATGGGACGCTACGCATAGCTTGCTTTCCCGGAGGGGTACGGCGATCGCCCTTTGCACTCTTTGGCGATCGCTCTCATAAAATATAGGGGCATGATTACCACACCCCTATACAAGTATTTAACTGGTTTTATCTTCAGGTAATTTACATACCCTGATTTGATTGTTGTTTTTTTAACTTTTGTTTTCTTTTGCGTTTCTCTGTGGCGGCTACTGCATGGTCTACAGGATAACCAACAACAGGAATCACTTGATATTTTCGGTCTTCTTCCAGTTGTTTCAATTCGGTGTAGTCCATCCAGTGAATACAATCTACTGGACAGGTATCAATGGCTTCTTGAATGATATCTTCCGGGTCGGCATCTTGACGAATCACACGCGATCGCCCATAATCTGGCTCAATATAGAAAGTATTACGGGCTACATGGGCGCAATGTTTACAGCCTATACAAGTGATTTCATCTACGTAAACGCCTTTTTGTCGCAGCACGCCGCCTAGTTCCGGTTCTAACCCTGTGCGTTCTGGCACATCCCGCAAGAAGCCCCCTAACTCTGGTTCTAAACCCGAACGATCTTGAACTTCTAGTTCTTGATTATGGTATTCTGGCGACGGCAGCAAATCAGACATTATGCACTCCAGCGTTGTACAACTAAACGAATTGAACCATCACTGTTTTTTTGTTGTTCAGCAACTTGGAAACCAACTTTAGCAGTTTCTTTCACCACTGTTTGATAAGCATAACGTTGGGTGACTTGACGCAGGAATCCATCTACAGATAAGTTTTGTTCCCAGTATTGTAAATCAGCCACCAATTCATACTCTTGGCCATTCCATCTAAAACCGATATCATAGCCGTTTTCTTGCTCGATGGTAACTTCTGCCGGATGGGTTTGACCACGATAGCCTCTAACTTCTCTAGGGCCTGGTTTCCAGTCAACTCCTAAATCAGAAAGAGCATCTTTTAAGGATTCTAGGTTACGGATTTGGGTTTTGATTTGGCTAAAGTGTGACATAGTGTTAACTAATCAGATAGAGACTAAAGTAGTTGGAAATTTTACCATTCGCTGAAGGTGGTTTGGGTATTTACCACATCAGATTGTTGCGTTATATTGTTAGCAGAGAAAAATTCTGAGGTTGGTTCTTGATTTAGCACTATTCCTAGTTGTGCTTCAATTGCTGCTGTAACTTCAGCACAAGAAGCGCCAACTATACCAGTGACTTTTTCCTGTACCCGACCATCTGGATAAATAATGAACTCTAATGTTTCCATGCTTTTGGTCAATTACTTACGCTAAATCTGTACTGCTTCAGTGAATGGCTATTATATAGCCACCGGAACATTTTGATTTAGATACAAACTTGCCTTATGTTCAATAATGTTCCATCTTTCAAAATATATATCTCAGATTCGTAACAAAAGTTAATACTAGGATGAGTGAAGCCACCCTTAATAGTAAGTTTCCCTTAACCTTAACAATTAGTCAAGCTCAACAGCCCTAAGTGAAGGTAGCTGTAAAATCTTGTAACAATTGGGGTTTCAGACTATAGCCAGAGGTCAAATTGAGAAAAATTTGCTCAGGCTTATTGAAAAACTTTATCATTATCATTGCATTCATACTATTTGCCAGATAGCAAGTTTGACCCAACAGCACAAAAGCGATGGCAAAACACCATCGCCATTTATTAAATATTTTTGAAAGTTGTGAAGTATTAAAGCACTGGATTCTGGGAAGACTCGAATTATCTGTATACTTCACCAACCGCAATTAGGTCTTGGAGTACCCCCACCTGGAGAACCCCAAGAAAAGGAACGATTGAAAGCACAACCTAATCGGTACTCTGTCCCACCAATGGAATTTTTAAAATTCAGACAAGTACCAGAATTCCAACCAGAGGGTACAGAAACGCTATCATGCCAATCACCCCTAACAACTACACCACATAGCTTTGTTCCTCTAGTTTGAGCAAAAGCTGAATCAGATCCAGTAAAGGTTTTTAAGAAACTCAGTGCTATAACCAGCACGAATACACCTAGAATCAATCCTATTTTCTTCATCAGCTGTCATCCTCTTGCTGTGAATTATTTGATGTAGGAAATAGGTTATGCAACTGGTTATAAATAAACTTTAATTTTAATCCTTAGTATACGATATATCTGCATATAAAACATTGAAAAATGTAACGATAATCACAATTGGGTGGTGAAGAGGCGATCGCTTTCCAACATCAGTATATATTGCCTTTGCTTCTGTTAACCCAATCTATAAATAATCCTTTTGTTCTCATGATTTAACTCCCTTCCATCTATCAACCCAGATTCTAAAAAGGGTGCATCTGATAGATATCTACCTCTTTCCGTCGTGTTGTACGGTTTACCCCACTTTAATCATCGGGATTCACATCTTTAGGACAATTTGCACTTTTTGTTTTCTTTTGTTATATTTATTTACATAAAGTTACAAAAGTTAAAACCACAGGTAACAAAATGATTATCTTAACTGCATTATTGGTGATTGGTTGGGTAGCTGCTTCCCTGTTAGGTTCTCTGGCTTACTTCTTAGGTGAGCAAACAAAACCCATCCATGAGCGCAACTGGCGTTCTGAATCATTTGAAAAATTAGCGAAGGCGATTACTGGGAAAGAGATTGATTATAGCGATCGCACTCCCGCATACCAAATGGATGCTTATGCTAGTCTCAACCTCCCACAATAGAATCACAAACATAATTAGAAAACCCCTAGTCCTCAAACTGGGGGTTTTACTTTATTTGTTGTCATTTGTCGAAGCTAACCATTTACCATCAACCTTCCATCCTGATTCAGACATTACCTCAAACATTCATGCTTACCAGTAGGGATGTTTTGCATCTATTAGTTTTTTAAATCTGACTTTTGCCAAAAAACCCTTTTGTCAAATTTTCTCGCAATAAGCCCCACTATTCTCAACAATCTTGATAAGTATTCTCAATAATTTTACGATTTTTGGTTTTTTCAGCCATTGATATTGACACCTAAATTTTTTCTGCTAGTATAGAGATATAATTGGCTTAAACTATATTCAATATACTGTTTGTTTACACTATCCATCAGGATTTAAAGATTTTCAGGATGTTGTTTGGTTAGTTTGTATAGTAGCTTAATCATCAAAATTTATCAAAACCAGTCCACAATAGACAGTCCCGAAACTCTGGAAAATTCATTAACATTGTGAGTAACTAGAGTTGCTTGTAATGCTACAGCTATTCCAGCGATTAAAACATCCATTTGACCTATTGGAGTTCCTTTTTGTTCTAAGTCAGCGCGAATTTTAGCAGCAGCAAAAGCAGCATCTCTATCAAAAGAAACTAAGTTAACACGGTTTAAAAGTTGTTGAAGTTGTTGGGTGCGTTTTGCAGGTGAATTTGATTTAGCAATTCCTACTTGTAATTCAAAGAGAACAATTGTAGAAATTATAATTTCTTGGTTTGGTATTTTAGCGAGATTTGCAGCAACTTGTCCTTGACCTTTAAAATAGTAAATGAGAGTATTGGTATCTAAAACATACATTTTAGAAACTCTCCCGTAAAATATCTTCTCCCCCACTGCTGCGAATTTCTTCTAAACTCGGAAAATCATCTTTCCAGCTTCCAGCAAGTGAATAAACCAGTTGTTCCCAAGAAAGATTTGTCGAATTATTTGTAATTTGGTTAGTATTTAAGTGTTTATTACGGATAAATTCTGCAAAATTGAGAATTTCCTCAGCTTGTGCTGGGGGAAGATTTTTCACAAGTTCATAAATTTGTTCAGCAATAGTCATAATATAGTTATTCCTTTAGATTCTGAAATTTCAGATTTTCGATTTTTTTTGACAATCTTCTCACTAATAATATTAATTATCCCATAATTCGGGAATCTTTAACCACAAAATCACATCCTGTACATCCTTTAATCCTGGTTATCCTGATTCTGACAAAATAGAAGTGACAGAACTATATAATTTAAGCCACACCATAACCAGTATAAGGACGTTTATAGGGTGGTTGTAAACCAAAAACAATATCTTCCTTTGGAACTCCCATATTTACAAGTTCTTGCGCTAAATCTGAATCAGTCATATTTTGCTGAATCCAAATTTTATGATCCTTAATATCAAAATGAATGATACTGTAGTAAACCCTTTGTAAATCATTCCAACCAACATACATTAACAGATAATGGTCGTGGATAGTATCAAAAATTAATTCATTATCTCTTTCATCATGCTGAGGTTTATATTTTCCATGTTTCTCAAGTATGATTTTAATACATTGGCGGTAATGTTCTAAGTTAGCCATTTGACAATTACCTCCTTTACTGGATTATATACGATTATCTTAATTTTATGCCTTTCAACAGCTATTGATTGTTTTTCTGGGAGTGAAGATTTTATTTGTCAGAATCAGGATAACCAGGATTTAAGGATTTTCAGGATGTTATTTCAAAGTATCATGTTTTGATTTTTGATTCTTCATTTTTCATTTTTATCTGCGTTTATCTGTGTACATCTGCGTTCAATTTTAATTGTTATTTTATTTCATTTGATATTACTGTCAAATTACCATTTATTTTTACCCCGAATATTTAACCACAAAATAACATCCTGTACATCCTTTAATCCTGAGTATCCTGATTCAGACAATAATAATTGATTTGTTTATTTTATTATCTTCTCGCACTCCTAACGCACCCTACACTCTAAAAAATCGCTATCTAATATCCAATTTTCATCAATAAATTGTAAGTTTTCATCATAAATAAGTAATAATTCACCAATTTTTGTAAAATCAGCAAGGTTTTTCAGATTAAACTTGAGTTGTAAAAAACGTTTTTGATGTTCAAAACCAATAAAACTACTAATTAACTCTATTTCCAGGGAACGAGGTAAATTAATTGTTTGATAATATTTATCCTGTTCATCCCAATAACCACACACTTGATAATTACATAAATCAAGATGTTCTTTTATCAGAGTATCAATATCTAATTGTTTGACAATTTCTGTAAAATCTTGCCAAACTTGATGATTTTTTAATTCGAGTTTTACCATAGTTATTGTAGATTAATGTTCTGTTACTAAACCGGGAAAGTGTAGCACATCATCAATAAACTTTCCATGAAACCTTCTGTCACCACCTTTACCTAATACTTTTGATTTTAAATCAAAACCTTCTTCTTGAGAAGGAACAAGTCCAATATTACCACGTGATGCTACTTGTCCTTTTTCTATTGCTTTTAAATGTTTACCGTTTGAATCATATTTTATTCCCATTTTTATTTGTTCAGCAGCAAATGATACTAATAAACCGCTACTGGAAACATATACAGTATAAGGTCGAATATCTGTCTAATTATTAGGTAAATCTTCCATTTTAAAATTAGCAATCTTTCTTCATCCTGAAAATCCTTAAATCCTGGTTATCCTGATTCAGACAATAATAATTGATTTGTTTATTTGCTCATCTTCTCGCACTCCTAACACACCCTACAAACTTTTGAAAAAAGCTACTAATTTTAATTATGACAATTATAAAGGAGACAAAGGACCCAAAACCGCAACCGAGTTATCTGGAAAACTCATAAATTCTCTCACATCTCCAGTTTGTGAGACAACAAAAACAAATGCGTCTAATTTAGAGCATAGCCTAGCCGCAGAACGATGTCTTGTACCATATTGCTGCCATTCCCATGATTTTGGATTACCATTATCTTTTTCTAAATATGGATCAAACACAAGTTCCTTCAATTTTTGTCGTCCTGATAGTTGATCTAAATCACAAGGTACATTAGTGTTAATCAAAGGGGCATTAAAGGAAGTTTGTACCTCGTATTTATAGCAGTTCCTAAATGTTTGGCCATCATCTGGAATTTGAACTTCTCCTCCAAAACCAATAAGGTTTAAGTTTCTGTCAAACACTATATTACCATCTACAGTAGATAAATTAGCTACTAGGTCTATGTAATTAATTAGTTTATGATAAATTTCGAGTAATTCTGTTTCATTATATAAAGTTGTCCTGCTACGTTTGAGAATCTTATATTCATAATATTTCTCAAAGAAATTTTTAATATAAAATCCAAAATTTTCATTTGATTGATTTGATTGATTTGATTCACTTCGTGCATACATCTGTCCAATATTCAAATATTCATTAATTTCCATTTGGTCATAGTCTTCTAACAAAATCACAAATTGACTTCCACGATTCCGATTTACTACAGATTTAAGAACACGATGCCAAACTCTTTGGATAATTTTAGTTAATTCAAAGATTTTTTTCAAGCTCTCGCATTCAATAATATTTGCAGCGATTTCAAAAAAACATATATTTACCAGAGGATTTTGAACTGCATTAGCATTGATTTTTAGTATTCTCCCAGTGAATGCTAATTGTTTTTTTGCACCATTCGGCAAGTTAAACAATACGTTAATACGACCAGGATTTTCAATACTTAAAAAAAGACCAATCAAATTTTCTCGACTATCTAACAGTTCACCAAATAGCTCATCATGATTATTTATTTGCACAATGCCTGTAACTTGAGGAGTTTCTTTTCCTTCAACAAGAAAAGCACCAAATTTCTGAGGAATACCAATACCTATGCGAGCAAGGAGAGAAATATTATTTGAATCAACATTCATAGGTTGATCAAATCTAAATACCATAGATTGATTTAACTTCTCTTGATAATCAGTTGAGTTATTTATAACAGGGAAATATCCCAACTCCGAAGAAGCATATTTAGTCAAGCTGTAATATCCTGATTCTACCGTCAATTTAAAAAAGTATATTTTCCAAAATGAGATGACTTCTATAATGGGTACATATATCTGAAATTCGGGATATCTAGATTCTTCTTTTTTCATGCTTGCTAAAAAAGCTATATGAATTAGTTGGGATAACGATTCATATGTTAAATTTAAAATTAGATTTTCTTGAATTATAATATAGTAAATTACTTCTATTAAGTTACTTATTCCTTGAAAATTTTCTGTATCTAGCAGATTTTGCGGAATCTCGTTTCCTTCACCGAGGAGTTTATTGTTACCACCATTTTTCCCAGTTCCAGCAAAATTTGTATTGTATAGGTTTGCTGTTTTTAAATTTTTACAATTAGCTATTTTAGCTTCACTCAGGTTGGCTCCACTCAGGTCGACTCCTCTCAGGTCGGCTCCACTCAGGTCGACTCCTCTCAGTTCGGCTCCACTCAGGTCGACTCCTCTCAGTTCGGCTTCACTCAGGACGGCTCGACTCAGGTCGGCTTCTCTCAGGACGGCTCGACTCAGATCGGCTTCACTCAGGACGGCTCCACTCAGGACGGCTTCACTCAGGTTGGCATAACTCAGGACTGCTCGACTCAGGACGGCTTCTCTCAGGACGGCTCGACTCAGGACGGCTCGACTCAGATCGGCTCGACTCAGGTTGGCATAACTCAGGACGGCTTCACTCAGGTCGACTCGACTCAGGTCGGCTCCACTCAGGTCGGCTCCACTCAGGTTGGCTTCACTCAGGTTGGCTTCACTCAGGTTGGCTCCACTCAGGTTTTTTCCTGTGAGGTTAGCTTTGCTTAAGTCAACACCGATAAAATTTCGTTTTCCACGTTCATACTTGGCCAAGAGTTGAATTACTCTTTCATCTGTATTCATAGTTCTAAGAAAAGTAATATTTTTACCACTGAAGCCAAAAAAGAGTTTAGATAATAGCTCATCGCCTAAGTACATATATGTTTCAAAGGAGACGAGAAAACTTGCTTCCACTCCCAGCAGTCACGGCTTGGAGTTTACTTAAAAATAGGTATTTATGTTAATTTTGAATTTATACAAGATAACTATAACACTGATCAAGCAAGAAGTCAAGGTTATTTAAGTATTGGAATACTTAATACAATATTGTATTTTTTACAATTAAATCTAATGTTTCACACAACAAATAGAGCCAGTAAAATCTATTAACTTTGATATAATTTGTTAGTAAAACCCAATACATTATTACATTTTCTATGCATACTTACGCTACAGATGCCAAAGATAGAGAATCTATTCCCTTATGGCTGGCTGCTCTGTCTGTGGCTGCTACACTATTTCTCAACTATGTATTAAAACTATTCAAATTAGAAGTTCCTTGGTGGGTGGATGCACCTTCTGTTATGGGATTTTATGGTTTGTTGTATCAGTGGTTTGATGAATATATCTGGTCGTGGAGAAAAGAACCTCTACGTTTTTCGGATATTCCTAACTTGCAAGGTACTTGGGTGGGAGTGATTAAATCTTCTTATCAAGGGGGGAGAGAGATTCCGAATGTGATTCTGTATATTCGACAAAGTTGGACGAAAATTAGTATCAAATTAGAAACGGAAACATCTCAATCAATTTCTCTGATGGCTGCGGTTTCTACAGATAAATCTGCTGAACCTGGTTTGAAATATGAATATAGTAATAATCCTGCGGCTTTGAGTCAGCCTGGTATGAATCCTCACCGGGGAATAGTAAATCTGGTTTTAAGTCCAGACCAAAAGACTCTTAAAGGTGATTATTTTACTAGCCAAACTCGGCAGACTTTTGGTGAAATGATTTTTACTTTTGTTTCTGATAAAATACTAACACGTCAGGAGGCTTTAGCAAGAGTAAACAATAATTCTCACCCTTAGTTTAACTACTTTCTTTTACTTGCAGAGTATGGGAACGAGAATAGGAACAAGAAATGAGAGGTGTTGCATAAGTGCGGGATGTTTTTGAGTGTAGAGACGTTCCATGGAACGTCTCTACAAGGGTTTTAAATGTATGCAAAATTGTTTTCATCCCCAAAATCAGCAACGCCAAATGAGAAAACCATCTGCGTTCATCTGCGTTCATCTGCGTTAAATTTAGTAATTATCCCAATAGATTGATAAGGACATGGCAGTGCCATGTCCCTACGGTTACACAGGACGATAAACGCGATAGTTGATTTCTGGGAAGATGTTGTCCATGAGTTCGATTTTTTCTAACCAGCCGCTATCAATTTTACCGATGTTGATGTCTTCGTAAAGTTTGGTGAAGCGCATGAGGTGCGATCGCGTTCTTCTCACTGCATAGGGTACCATAGTCCCAGTACGCATGATAAAAGCCCAGTCAGAAGATTGCGCTAATAATAACTCTCTCGCTGCTTGGTTTAAAGCCTTCCACTCTAACTCGTCCGCAGGTTCCCGTGTGGAAAGTTCAATCATTCTTTCTGCGGCTTTGTGTAAATGGGGATAAATCCAAGCATTGGTATCATTTAACCAATATTCATGGAAACCTTTAAAACCCCAACTCGACTGGGAAGGACGACAAACCTGCTGAGTCGGATGTGCGCGGAGATAATCAGCTAAGTGAGTCATTTGATAAGTTCCTTGATCATACCATGACTTCCGGTATAAATAATCAATAAACCAAGGTCCCTCATACCACCAGTGACCAAACAACTCTGCATCATAGGGGGAAACAATCACCGGCGGACGACCCATAATTCCATGTAAATGTTCTGCTTGCCGTTCCCGATTATACATGAAATTAGCGGCGTGTTCGGCTGCCTTTTCCCTTGCCCAGTATGGATCATATAAGGCTTTGTCTGATAACCCTAAACCACGACCAGTAATTTTATGATACTTAATTCCCGTATTTTTACGCTGTCCATTCGGCATGATATAGGGCTTGATATATTCATATTCTGCCTCCCAGCCCAAATCCTTGTAAAATTCCCGATATTCCGCAGCGCCAGGATAACCGACTTCTGAAGACCAAACTTGCTGAGAAGATTCATGGTCTCGACCAAAAGCAGCCACACCGGTTTCTGTAAAAATGGGGGCATAAGTACCAAAACGGGGACGGGGACGAGCGTATAAAATGCCATGTCCATCGGTGAGGAAATAACGCAAACCAGCATCCGCCAGCATTCTTTCCACACCTTCATAATAAGCACATTCCGGCAACCAAATACCTTTAGGTGGTCTACCAAAAGTTTGTTCGTAATGTTCGCAAGCTACTTGAATTTGTGCCCAAACCGCTTGGGGGTACATTTTCATTAATGGTAAGTAACCATGAGTAGCGCCGCAGGTAATGATTTCTAGGTTATTAGTATCTTGGAACTGTTTAAACGCTGTTACTAAATCACCTTGGTAATGTTCCCAAACTTCCCGCGCTTCGTTAAATTCTTTGGCGTAGTGTTCCGCTAAATAACGAATATGTCCATTGTGAGCGTTATGCTCAGTTTCCAATTCTGCCAATTCTTCTAATTTAGCTAAATGGGCATCATAGCGTTCTTGCAGTAGAGGATCACGTAACATAGACACTAGCGGGGGTGTCATGCTCATTGTGATCTTAAAGTCAATACCGTCTCGCTGTAAACCTGTAAAAACTTTTAACAATGGAATATAAGTTTCTGTAATGGCTTCATATAGCCATTCTTCCTCTAGCACGTAGTCACTTTCTGGGTGACGAACGAAGGGCAGGTGTGCGTGGAGAACAAGCGCGACGTAGCCTATAGCCATAATAATTCTGAGTTATTGGTAGATTTTTTAGTCTGGGGGTTTTGGCAGAAATTAACAATATTTTAAGACTTTATTGGACGTGGTGGCAGTAGTTTTAGATTGAATTAGTGGAGAATCAACTAAAAAATCAAAAATTGCTCACACCTCAAGTTAAGTACAAAAGTATTGCTTTTTGTTGACTCAGCGCATCCTCATAATAGGCTTGAATTTCGTTATAATACTCTATTAGCCAGTCAATCATCTCATCTTCAGACCAGTCAATGAAAGATAAAGGTTGTGCTTTCTCAGATTCTCTTGTGTAGCGTTCTTGAAAACCTGATTCTGAAAGCAAAATTAGTCCATCTACAATTTGCCTAATTTCTTCTGTTTCTAAATAACGTACTGCACCAAAGCTAGTTGAATAACCAATTTCAGTTCCTGCACCAATGGCATTAACTAGGGGTAAACCGTCCCATTGGGAGTTCTCTATCACCAGGAAGGAAAGAAAATCTTGTTGATTTTGGCTATTTGCTAAAGTTCTCAGTTCCGGTATTGTCCATTGTGAAGAAATGTAACCAGGAACATATCCCGCCAGTAAAAACGTTAATTCTGGATAAAGTTTTTCTAAATCTAGTTCTGGTGTTTCCCACTCGGCTATAAATTGCTGCTGCAAAGCTTTCCAGTCATAGTTTTGTGTCTGTTGACTGCTGTTTGGCAAATTTCCAAACGCTTTTCTGGCTTCTTGTTGGAGTATTTCCGCAGTTTCACCAGTGAGGTATATTTTACGCTGCCAGGAAGCTGATTCAGGTAGATACTCGGCATCAAAAAGTGATTTAACCAGAGAAGGATCTTGTTTAAATATTTCTAGGGTTTGAATAGATATTTGTTTTAATCTGCCAGAGATGCCCATATAATTACTTAATCTTGATTTTTTAATTTACTTCTTGAGCTTATTAAAATCTGTTTTTAAAAACTGGTTTCTGTTATTTTGGGGATATTTTTGGTTTTGATTACATCACATTTTTTCGTGATTAATGTTTAATTCATTTTATCCAGGAAATTCTTTTTTAATCGCAGATGGACGCGATTGTCAAATATTTAATTTGATTTTTCCATCATTTTACATCAGATTTGATGATGTTTAGTTGTAATTAATTTTTAATTTATTCTTCTTCTAAATCTCCTTGTAAGGCTTGGATTTGAGTACGACGGGAAACACGGCGATATTTTTTGGTTTCTAATTTTGGTTCATATTTGGTTTGACCTTTACCTTTAGTTTTGACTTTTAAGGTTGATTCGGGGTCGGCTTGTTGTTGGAGTTGGGATTGATAATTTATGGCATCTGCTAAAAATTCTAAATAATGCTCGTATCTTTCCCAGTCTCCCCGCACTATACAGTCAGGTTCATCCCGATGTAAACAATCGCTAAATTTACAATTTGCAGCTTCTAATCTGGCTTTGGCTTCGGGAAAATAATAAACTAATTCTTCTGGTAAACAATCTAAATCTGGTTGGTTAAAACCGGGAGTGTCAGCCAATAAACCACCGTTAGGTAATTCAAATAATTCTACGTGTCTGGTAGTATGACGACCACGGGCTAATTTACCGGAAACTTCACCTACTCTTAAGTTAAGGTCGGGAATCAGCTGATTAATTAAACTAGATTTACCCACACCAGAAGGCCCTGCAATGACAGTCATTTGTCCTTTTAAATGTTGGGTAATTTCTTCTATATTGATTTGATTTTGAACGCTAATAAATAGGGGTTGATATCCCCAACTGTTGAGGCGATCGCTAATTTCCTGTTGAGTCTCAGAACTAACTAAATCAC
Organism: Nostocaceae cyanobacterium; assembly: GCA_035299225.1. GTDB lineage: Bacteria > Cyanobacteriota > Cyanobacteriia > Cyanobacteriales > Nostocaceae > DATGXB01. The sequence goes on from DATGXB010000250.1 coordinate 33,745, forward strand.
ACTTATTTAAACATAATAACACATCTAAGCCTGTTGATTCAGCTTTAATTAAAAAGCGACTTAATTGATAAGGTTCTAAAGGTGGGTCAGCAACGGCAAATACTAATAAAATTTGATTAACATTAGCAATAGCTGGTCTGTCTAACTGACTTTCACGGGGTAAAACTTCAGAAATCGCTCCTCGTCCCCCTGACCAATCAGGTTCTTCGATGATCACGCGATCGCCTACCATCACCTGTTGACCGATTTTTTTGAGGCGAGTCCGGCGAGTACATAGCAAAACAGCAGGTGAAGAGGACAAAGAAGAATTAATTTCTCTATTTTCCCCATCATCCAACTGCACTCGATAAAAATTAGCCTGTACAGCCAAAACCGTACCTAATAACTGTCCTGTGGTAGAAATAGCTTCTCCCATTATGCACCAGTGACCGGACGGCGTACTAACAAGGCAAAATAATCTGCACAATCTGTAATTTTCTCTACCTGATAACCTGCCATCGTTAAGCTATCGGGAACTTGTTCAATCGGTTCTCCTGCATCTAACCACACTTCTAGTAAAGCACCTGGAGACATTTTTTCTAACCGGAGTTTTGTCCGCACAAAATTAATCGGGCAAGGAGTACCCCGTAAATCTAATTGAGCATCGGGAGTTGACAAAAAAGAGGACTGCATTACTTAAATAAATTTCCTAAAAATCCTTCTAGACTACCTTTACCAGTACGTTCTCTTTTAATTCTATCCAGTTTCTTTAGTAGTTCTCTCTCCTCTGGTGTGATTTTTTTGGGAATATCAACTAAGACTGTTAGCAGGTGATCACCCCGATTTGTAGGATTACCTAAATGTGGTACTCCCCGATTTTTCAACTTCATTACGGTATGATCTTGAGTTCCTGGGGGAATAGTCAAATTTACAAGTCCATCTAAAGTATTGACCTCTAACCGACAACCTGAAACTGCTTGTTGAAGGGTAATTTTCACTTCCGAAAGAATGTCAAATCCTTGACGCTGAAATTCTGGATCTTCATTCACAGCCAAGAAAATATACACATCTCCAGGTGTTCCCCCCCATTGACCAGCATCACCTTCCTGGGCTATCCGCAACTTGGTATTATTTTCTACTCCTTCCGGGATACATAAGTTAACTTTTTTGCTAACTTCTTTTACGCCTTTACCGTCACAAGCCTGACATTTTTCTTGGATCAGGATTCCTGTACCGTCACAGGTGGAACAAGTATAAACTTTCTTGCTACCAAAGAGGATATTATCCGTATATTGGATTTGACCAAAACCATGACAATCTGTACAAGTACCAGAAAGAGCTCCTCCTTTAGTCCCGAAACCATGACAAGCTTCACAAGTGACTAAATGAGTAAACTCCATTTCCTTTTGGCAACCAAATACTGCTTCCCGAAAATCTAACTTCAGGTCTAGTCTGATGTCGTTACCCTCTACAGGCTGTAAATTAGGTTGGTTCTGCGGTGGGCTACTCATACCACCTGCAAAACCATTGAATATCCGTTCAAACATTTGAACCCATTCCCCGCACCCAGTAAATGAAGTTGACCGTTAAGAGTTGACTAAACAGAGGACTGGATTACTTAAATAAATTTCCCAAGAATCCTTCTAGACCACCTTTACCAGTGCGATCGCCTTTAATTTTAGCTAACTTCTCTAACAGTTCCCTCTCATCTGGTGTGATCTTTGTGGGAATATCAATTAACACCGTCAACATATGATCACCCCGACTCACAGGATTACCCAAGCGTGGTACACCCCGATTTTCTAGCTTCATCACTGTATTGGGTTGAGTACCAGGGGGAATGAGTAATTCTACCAGTCCATCTACAGTGTTAACTTCCAACCGACAGCCTAAAATGGCTTGTAGGTAACTAATTTTAATTTCGGAAAGAATGTGAATCCCTTCCCGTTGGAATTCTTCGTCTTCATTGACGAACAAGTAAACGTATAAATCTCCCGGAGGGCCTCCACGTTGACCGGCATCTCCTTCTTGGGACACCCGCAATTTAGTACCGTTATCAACTCCTGGGGGAATATTGATTTTTAGTTTTTTGGTAACTTGATTTGAGCCTCTGCCGTCACAAGCTTCACATTTTTCTTCTACTACCATGCCTGTACCGTTACAGGTGGGACAAGTAGAAACTTGAGTAAAACTGCCAAAGGCGGTTCTAGCTACACGGCGGACTTGACCAGAACCATTACAAGTTGTACAAGTCCGGGGACGAGTTCCGGCTTTAGCCCCTGAACCATTACAAGTTTGACAGGTTTCTAAATGGGAAATGCGAATTTCTTTTTCGCCACCAAATACCGCATCTCGAAAGTCTAATTTCAAGTCTAGCCGCAGGTCATCGCCACGCACTGGGCCGCTACGTCTTCTTTGTGTTGAAGGCCCACCCATGCCACCAGCAAAGCCGCTAAAGATGGTTTCAAACATTTCGGCAAAACCACCCATATCGCCCATGTCTTGGAAGCCTACACCTGCACCTCCTGACACACCAGCTTCCCCATAGCGATCGTAACGGGTGCGAGTATCTGGCTCAGATAGCACTTCATAAGCGCGGTTTATTTCTTTGAATCGTTCTTCTGCACCCGGTTCTTTATTCACATCTGGGTGATATTTCCGGGCCAGACGGCGATAAGCTTGTTTAATTTCTTCTTTGTCGGCGTCACGAGAGACACCCAGAATTTCATAATAGTCGCGGGCCATATAGCAAGGGTAAAGGTTAGAAGGAAGAAAACAGAAGTTTTTTTAGCAGATAATCTACAGTCTAAAGGCAAGGTTTAATTTTTGTTAATAATTCATTTTACCAAAAAATTGGGTTTAAAGCCCCGTCCTTTGAGGACGGCTGTTTGATAGAGTAATGGAAACAGGCAGGGCATTGTCTATCGGGCGAGATAGTGTAAGACGGTATGAAACTGCAACTGTTGCTTGAACCCAGAATCCCCGCCCTAAAAGTGCGGAGATTATGTCAAAATTGTGCTACTTAGTTTGGTACATCCTCCCTCCTCCAATAGACGTACTAACCGTACCTTTTGGTGTGGAAATCCACCCCAGACGTTAGAAGAGTGCGGAGTGCGGGGTGCGGGAAAAGTCAAAAGTCAAAAAAGAAGAATAATTACTCTTTCTCCCCTGCTCCCCTGCCCCCTGCCTCTTCCCCCCTGCCCCTCTGCCTCATTTAGTCTATCGCTTCATAATCAGCTTGTGCAGTGCTTTCTTCGTCAAAATCAAAATTAAATTGTGGAATTAAGGTTCCGTTAGCCGGGGCATCTTGTTCGGGGCTGACAGACTCTTCTAGAGGTTCTTCTGCTTCTTCTGGTGTGTTATTAGCACGACTATAAACATCTGCCCCAATGGTAAATAGCGTTTGTTGGAAGTCTTCTAAAAGTTGCTTAAAGTCTACAGTGGAGATGTTTAAATCATTCATGGCTACTTGTAGTTGTGCCACTTTTTCATCGGCTAAAGCTTTGTTTTCTGAGCTGATAAATGCACCGTTATCTTTAATTGTGGAAGTATAGCTAAATAGTAAATTATCAGCTTGATTTTTCAATTCTACCAGTTCTTTACGTCTTCTATCATCATCAGCGAAGGCTTCTGCTTCTTGTCGCATCCGTTCCACTTCCGAATTACTTAAACCGCCTGTGTTAGTAATGCGGACGCTTTGCTCTCGACCGGTGCCTTTATCTTGGGCGGAGACTTTTAAAATTCCGTTGACATCAATTTCAAAGGCTACTTCAATTTGTGGTACACCGCGAGGGGCTGGGGGAATGCCGGTTAACAGAAATTTACCCAGACTTTTATTATCTCTGGCCATGGCTCTCTCACCTTGGAGAACATGAATTTCTACTGAGGTTTGACCGTCTACAGCTGTGGAAAAGACTTGAGACCTACTGGTGGGGATGGTGGTGTTACGTTCAATAATTTTGGTGAATACTTCTCCTAATGTTTCAATGCCTAAAGATAGGGGGGTAACGTCTAATAACAATAGGTTATCAACTTCGCCACCTAATACCCCGGCTTGAATGGCTGCTCCCAAGGCTACTGCTTCATCTGGGTTAACGGAACGGTCTGGGGTTTTTCCGTTGAAAAATTTAATCAGGGCGTTTTGGACGGCGGGAATTCTGGTAGAACCACCAACTAGGATAATTCGATTGATATCTTGGGCTTTGAGGTCTGCGTCTTTGAGGGCTTGAATCATGGGTTCAATGGTGGCCTCAATCAGATGGCTGCTCAGTTCTTCAAATTTGGCGCGGCTGAGTTCCATTTCTAGGTGTTTGGGACCTGTGGCATCGGCGGTGATGAAGGGCAGGTTAATGGAGGTATTAACCATGCTGGAGAGTTCTATTTTGGCTTTTTCTGCTGCTTCTCGGAGGCGTTGCAGTGCCATTTTATCTTTAGATAGATCAATTGCTTCCTGTTGTTGGAAATTATCTATCATCCACCGGACTATACAGTTATCAAAGTCGTCTCCGCCTAAATGGTTGTTACCACAGGTAGCTTTAACTTCAAATACTCCATCACCTAATTGCAAGATGGAAACATCGAAGGTCCCACCGCCTAAGTCAAAGACGAGGATGAGTTGTTCTTGGTCTTGTTTATCTAAACCGAAGGCTAGGGCGGCGGCGGTGGGTTCGTTGATAATTCTTAATACTTCTAAGCCTGCGATTGTGCCAGCGTCTTTTGTGGCTTGTCGTTGGGCATCGGTAAAATAAGCTGGTACGGTAATTACGGCTTGGGTGACGGTTTCACCTAAAAAGTTTTCGGCATCCTGTTTGAGTTTTTGCAGGATCATGGCGGAGATTTCTTGGCCTGTGTAGTTGCGGCCACGAATTTGCACATCTACGGTTTCGTCTCGACCTTTGACACAGTTGTAGGGAACGCTGCTACGTTCTACTTCTGTGTCTTCCCAACGACGACCAATAAATCTTTTGATGCTGTAAATGGTATTTTCTGCGTTGGTGACAGCTTGCCGTTTGGCTAGTTGACCAACTAAGCGATCGCCACTTTTCCCGAATCCTACAATACTAGGAGTAGTACGTCCCCCTTCTGAATTGGCAATGACAATTGGTTGACCGCCTTCTAAAACCGCAACACAACTGTTAGTAGTGCCTAAGTCAATCCCAATAACTTTTCCCATAGTTAAAGTGTTTTACTACTTATACTTTGATGTTTAGTGAACTATCTTTCTCATGAGGGTAAATTACAGCAGAGGCAGAAGGAAAAACCTTTGCCTGCCTGAGTTTTCAGTTTCAGTTTGTACCTCATTTACCTGAAACCTGCTGTCTGATTGAGATCAAATTTTACCCAAAAGATATTTAAGAGCAAATACGGAAACTCTGGAAGCTGCCAACAGCCAGAGAAGCTAGTCAATGCTAATAATTGTGTTTAAGTTAAATCTTACTAGAGATTAACCCTGATATTACTTATAGTTCCCTCATTTTCAGAATGATCAAGCATGGAAATTCTTATGTTAAATACCTTACTTTAATTACTTAAATAAAAAATGTGGCAGAGGGGTGCGGGGACGAGGAGAGATAAGGGGGATGAGGAAGAGGAGGAAGATGAGGAAGTAATGAGGAAGTAATTATTTATTCCTCCTGCCCCCTGCCTCCTGCCCCCTGCCTCCTGCCTCCTGCC
>DATGXB010000251.1:0-1728 GCA_035299225.1 Nostocaceae cyanobacterium
CCCTGCCCCCTGCCCCCTACCTCTTCTCCCCTGTTCCCTCTGTAAGGTAAAATCAGGATTGACTGTGAACGGAGAGATTAAGTGTGCCTACACTGGGTGTAAACATTGATCATATTGCTACCATTCGTCAAGCACGAAGGACTGTAGAACCTGACCCTATAGCTGCGGCGGTACTAGCAGAGTTAGCGGGTGCAGATGGCATTACTGCCCATTTGCGGGAAGATAGGAGACATATTCAAGATAGGGATGTGCGGTTGTTGCGGCAAACAGTGAGAACCCATTTAAACTTAGAGATGGCCGCTACAGAGGAAATGTTAGCGATCGCACTTGATATCAAACCCGATTATGTTACCTTAGTCCCAGAAAGACGGGAAGAAGTAACCACAGAAGGCGGTTTAGATATTGTAGGGCAAATTGCTAGAATAGGTGAGATAGTAGATAAATTGCAAAATGCCAGCATCCCCGTTAGTCTATTTATTGATGCTGAACCTGCACAAATCGCCGCATCTGCTCAAATACAAGCCAAATTTATCGAACTACACACCGGACGCTATGCTGAGGCTAAAAATGAAAGCAGCCGTCAACAAGAACTAAACCTGTTAGCCCAAGGATGTGAACAAGCAATTAAAGCAGGTTTGCGCGTCAATGCTGGTCATGGACTCACATACTGGAATGTTTACCCAGTAGCAACATTACCAGGAATGGAAGAACTAAATATCGGTCATACTATTATTAGTAGGGCTGCTTTAGTCGGCATGGAAAGAGCTGTTCGAGAAATGAAACAAGCCATGCGCGGCGAACTATAGGGAAAAACTGCAAAATCCAAAACTTTCTTAGAGTCAAATTCCTTTCAGAATTATAGCTCTACAGATTTAACCTTCCATTTTGGATTTTTAATTACTTATGACTTCCACTCAGTCTAACAATTTACCCCTTTGGGTACAAGATCGAGATCGGGTAATTGCTGAAAGTACGGGTGTAGAATGGCGTTATCAAACACCACCAGACTATACCCGTTCTAAAGAAAATCTCGCTCAAGAAAGTACACGTAATCATTTAGCTGGTTCTCTAGAAGATATTGTACAAAATCTGGTGAGAACTTTTGAAATGGAGGTATCTTTTAAAAGTAATCCCCAACAATGGCTATCTATTGTTAATGATAAGTTTCGCATCAGTACCAACGGCGGCAAAGAGTACACCGCAGCAGATTTATCCGCCCAAGGTACTTATAATTTATTTATGGCTGATTCTCAACATTACAAAGCTTCTGAAGAAAGTTTTGAGTCATCAGCTAAACTTTTTCATAGTACCTTTCCTCAAGGTTTTCCTTGGGAAGTTCTAGAAGTATATTCTGGCCCACCAAACGTTACATTTAAATGGCGGCACTGGGGACATTTTCGCGGAGCTTACAAAGATTATGCACCCACTGGCGAAACTGTAGAAATTATTGGTATTAGCGTTGCCCGTGTTACCGATGATTTGAAAATAGTTTCTGTAGAACACTATTTCGATAACACCCTGTTCTTAGAAAAGTTAACAGCAGGTGGCAAGCTAGAAAATAGTGAACACAGTCAACAGAAAAGTTGTCCTTTCGGTTCTTTCTTTAATGGCTGGAAAAAAAGTTAATTAAAGTAGGGAACAGGGAAGAGGGAACAGTCATTAGTCATTAGTCATTGGGAAATAAGGAATTACTTCTTATTTTCCCCCCTGCCCCCTGCCCCCCTGCCC
>DATGXB010000252.1:0-4000 GCA_035299225.1 Nostocaceae cyanobacterium
TATTTTCACCCTACGCTATGGATGCCTTTTTTTCTACCCCTTTATTATAAAGTTACATGATACTCCCCCTATATCCTTTTTATATCAAGTTATTTATCTAGTATTCTTCTAGCTGTACCTAAAAACTGTCCGAACTATTGATGATATAGATATAATTATTTACATCGTCATTCTACTGAAACGCAAGATAAAATCTTCAAATTGTTTTGATAGAGTCATATATAAGATATCGTAGGATGGACATGGCTGAAAACTGAGAATAACTATACAACCATTTAAAGTGATGACCATTTTACTTTATAAATTAATTTATAGAAAATTTTTATCTAGTTCTTAATACATTTCACAGACTCAGGACTTAAAGATTTGTAGAAAGGAACTTGACATTTAGTTCTCAATATGAGATAATAAACGAATTACTTTATTAGTTAGGAGGTAAATAAAGTGGTCTTATTCAACCAAGGATATAAATTATGCAAATCATTGGTATCGAAGCTATAAATCAGTTTAGTGAAATACATCCTGATGCTGAAGTTCCTCTTAATGTTTGGTTGAAAATAACAGAACAAGCAGAATGGAAACATATTATGGAGGTGAAAGAAGTCTACCCACACGCTGATTTTGTAGAAGGTTACACGGTATTTAACATAGGAGGAAATAAATATCGGTTAATTACCAAAATCATCTATAAAGTCAAGACAGTTAGAATTGAATATGTATTAACCCATAGTGAATATGATGAAGGGAGGTGGAAAAAATAGTTAACTTGATTAACATCCCTATTTTAGAAAGGTATCCAAGGAGGTGATGTTATAAGTACCTGAAAATTATATTCTTGAATAGGGATGTTTATCAAGGATTTTGGTGATATGACTAGCACACTCAACAAGGAAGAATATACTAAACTACTTGCTGAAACCTTACCGCGAGTTATTGATACAGAAGCGGAACATAAACGCCTAATGAATGAAGTAGATAAACTGATGAAATTAGGTGAAAATTTGACAGCAGAACAAGCGGAAGTTTTACAGTTATTAGTAACGCTAATTCAACAGTACGAAAACCAAAACTATCAATTAAAATCTGTCACCCCTCTAGATATTTTACATGAGTTAATGTTAGCAAGAGGGTTAAAACAGAAGGATTTAGTAGAGGTTTTTGGTTCAAAAGGTATTACTTCGGAAGTGATAAATGGTAAAAGAGGTATTAGTAAAAATCAAGCTAAAGCGTTAGGTGAATTTTTCTCGGTATCACCTGCTTTATTTTTGTTGTAATTTGATTGGGGACAATTTGAATAATATTGTCCCTAAATTTTAAATATTTTTACTCCATTTTTTGTAACTGTGCTACTCTGGGATCTACGATTTTTTTACCTAAACTAGCGAACTTAATAGCGACAGACATTTTGCTTCCTGTCCCAAAAATATGAGTGATTTCACCAATGCCAAAGGTTTTATGTAATACTCTATCTCCCACTTGCCAAGTTTCGTTTGAGGTGGACTGAGTGCGGGTAGCGGTGGAAGTTGGGGAAGTTGTACCTTTGGTGATACGGGTAACTCTATGAGGACTGGTTAATAATTCTGGGGGGAGTTCGTCGAGAAATTGCGATCGCACAGCCGGCTCTCTACTACCATACAATCTTCTTTCCCTGGCATGGGATAAGTATAACCTTTCCTGAGCGCGAGTGATACCCACATAACACAAACGGCGTTCTTCTTCTAGCGCTGCGGGGTCATTCAATGAGCGATAATTAGGAAATAAACCCTGTTCCAACCCCACTAAAAACACTATCGGAAACTCTAACCCTTTCGATGAATGCAACGTCATCAAAGAAACTACAGATTTTCCTTCTTTTAAATTATCTAAATCAGAATTTAAAGCCGCACTTTGTAAAAATGCTTGTAAAGAAACATCCTCACCCTGATTTTCTTCTTCAAATTGTCTCGCAGCATTATATAACTCCTGGACGTTTTTAATTCTATCATCCGCTTCGTCTGTTCCCTGCGCTTGCAATTCTTCAATATAACCAGAATCTTCTAAAACCCCGTCTAAAATCTCCGACGTAGAAAGTTTTGTAATTTTTTCTTGCCATTTTTGAATCATAGCCGCAAAATTATTTACAGCCTTAGCCGCACGTCCTCCTAAAGTATTGACCGAGGTTTCATCACTGAGAATTTCCCAAAGCGGTGTATTTAATTGTTGTGCAGCATTCACTAAATTATCAATTGTAGTTTTGCCAATTCCTCGACGGGGAGTATTAATAACTCGTAGTAAACTAACAGTATCCGACGGATTATTTACTGCTCTTAAATAAGCCACAACATCCTTAATTTCTTTCCGATCATAAAACCTCATTCCCCCGACCACCGTATAGGGAATTTGAAATTTTACTAATAAATCCTCAAATGGTCGAGATTGAGCATTAGTTCTGTATAAAATCGCAAAATGACCCCAATCTATTTCCGGGTTATTTTGTTCTAAACTGCGAATTTGATTAATAACAAAACCTGCTTCCTCTACTTCATCATCAGCTTTATAAAAATAAATATCCTCACCGGGTCCGCGTGTTGCTTTCAGAACTTTATCAATGCGTTGAGTATTATTTTCTATTAACTCATTTGCCGCTTGTAAAATATTTTCACAAGAACGATAATTTTCTTCTAATTTTACCATTGTCCGGGTGTCTTCATCTGCCAAACCATCCCCAAAATGATTTTGAAATTCTAGTAAGATGGTAAAATCTGCCATGCGAAAACTATAAATTGATTGGTCTGCATCACCCACCACAAACACAGAACGGTTATTCCAATCCCATTCTAGTTTGTCTTCTTCTCCATTGGTGGTTAACAGGCGAATTAAATCGTATTGAGTGCGGTTGGTGTCTTGGTATTCATCAACTAAAATATGACAAAATTTGCGATGCCAATAACCTAAAACTTGTTCATTTTGTTGAAATAATCTGGTAGGAATTAAAATTAAATCGTCAAAATCTAAAGCGTTATTTACTGCTAATCTATCTTGATAGCGACTATACACATCAGCAATTACCCGTCCGCGATAATTTGGCTGTTCACGCTCAAAGTCTCGTGGTGATAAACCTTGGTTTTTCGCATTACTAATCGCGTAACGAACGGATTTCGGTTCAAACTTTTTACTATCTAAATTTAAGTCTTGGGTGACAATTTCTTTAATGACACTTTGGACATCCGATTCATCAAAAATCGAAAAGTTTTTATTCCAGCGTCTACCATTTTCATCTTGATATTTTTCGATGTCATAGCGGAGGACTCTAGAAAACAAGCTGTGAAACGTCCCGCACCACATATCTTTGATGGTTTGGCGGTAGACTTGCGATCGCAACTGAGTTTGCTCGTATTCTGGTAATAAATCAAATCTCTGTCCGTATTGTGATAATGCTAACTGTTCAGCAAATAGCTTTTGTATCCTGTCCTTCATTTCCCGCGCAGCTTTATTAGTGAAAGTCACCGCCAGGATATTTTCAGGATGCACGCGATGTTTTAAAATCAAATTAGCAATGCGATAAGTTAGTGCACGAGTTTTACCAGAACCAGCACCCGCCACAACTAACAATGGTCCGCAGTAGTGTTCTACAGCTTGGCGCTGGCTGTCGTTCAGATGGCCGAGAAAGTCTGTGGTTGTTTTCATGGGTGTTAGGCAATGGGAACAAAAACCGCTTCTGTTGAATTTATCGCAATCAACATAATACGATTTTAGGTTAATGATTTTCTAATCAGAGGAAAAATAAATCAATTCATTTTGACATTTTTTCGGTATTATACACTGGTAAGCCCGTACTGGTTTACTCTCAAACCTCCAATTTACCGCCAAATTTCCGCCAATTCTAAGAGGATGTTTTAAAAGTAAAAGGTAGTAAAAAATCATGCCAATCGTCTGACCATAATGCGAATCATGGCAATGTAAATAAAAGTCTCTGTAGTTTCGGGTAATCGTTCATAATCTTTGCTCAAACGCCGACACC
>DATGXB010000253.1:0-36645 GCA_035299225.1 Nostocaceae cyanobacterium
ATACTCCCCGCCCTAAAAGTGCGGAGATTCTGGGTTCAAACAACAGTTGCAGGTCTACCCCGTCTTACACTATCTCGCCCAACAGACAATGCCCTGCCTGTTTCCACTATTCTACCAAAAAGCCGTCCTCAAAGGACGGGGAACCTCAAACCCAATTTTTTGGTAAAGGCGTTGCATAATTGCGGGATGATTTTTGAATGTAGAGACGTTCTTTGACGTTCAAACAAGGGTTTTGGATTTATGCACAATGATTTTCATCCCTAAAATCAGCAACGCCCAGGTAAAAAACCCAGTCTAGCCTCACGGACAAAAAACGATATGTGTCTAGGCTTTGGTGAGATGGTCTAACCTAGACAAACCAGCAGCAAAAGAATATACAGAACCCGTGCTGAAGCATCTAAGAAAAACTACGACCACTAAATAAACGAGCTTTTGTAAATAGTATTAGTATAATTCACGAATTGAATATTACCACTGTTGATTTATTGCTAACAAAAAACCGACAGTTATGAAGCTGTCGGCAATTAGTGTGTTCCCTATTAATGACTCGGCTAGAGTTCAGTTGTAAATTATTATGGCAATAAAAAAATAGTAGCGAGAGGATCTTAATCATACAATACTTGTGATTGTCATCACTTGATGTTTACAGATGAACTGTATTAACCTCAATGGTTTATGCATCCAGGAAAACACAGTCAGAATTACGGATTAGGTAGGATAGCAGCGATGATAAAGTAAAGTTTTTGGTCAATGCCAAACCTATAGTTTATATAGTAGCGATCACAATCATACAACAACTGTGATTCCAATCACTTTAAAATTCCAAAAAAACTGTATTATAATTTGGACTCTAGGGAGTATGCAGTTCTAAGAAACAAATATAAAAGCTAGTACCAGGGTGTACTTAAGTCTAGTCTGTTCCTAGCAAGTGACTTGAATAGGTATCATTCTGAAGTAATCAAATTCTGCCAAATTCAATCCAGAAATAGGTAAAACTTTTACAAACCCAGAAATTAATTGCAAGAGAATAGAGATAATTTGGCAGAATGTATTTATCTTTCAGAGATATATTCAAATATTCAGAAAACTTTTAAGTATGTGTAGGGTGGGCTAGGGGTAAAATCCTGAATAAAAACGGAAAATTATAGAAAATGCCCACCTCAGTATTTTCCAAAATCAACCCGGATTCCTAGATGAAAATATGTGTAGGGTGGGTATTTTGTCACCCCACCCAGTCAAAGTATTATCCTCTAGTTTTGAGGTGCAGAGATATTCGCCAAATAATTTACCAAATCATTTACGCTGGTAAAGTCCAAAAGTTCCTCAGCTAAAGTTTCTAGTTGAGTCAGAGACAATACATTAAGCTGCTTTTTGATTTCCGCTTCCAGTTCACCAAAGCGGCGTTTTAACTGCTTCAGAACCAGAGCTAAAGCTTCTTTTTTCTTTCCTTTTTCTTCTCCTCTTTGGATGATATCTTGATAGATTACTGACTCTTCCATGATTTCCTCCCGAAATAATTGGGTAATGAGATTTTTTTCAAAGCGCAAACCCGCTAAAAGTTGTACACAGGCGGATATATTCTGTTTGTCTTCCCTTTCCTCAATCATATCTACAGTAGCGGCGACTTGCTGTAGCAGATTGGGGGGTGTGTCGCTTTTGGCTAGGGTGGCTAAGGGTAAAAGTGCGGGGTTAGCAAGTAAGGGTGTAGGGTCTTCTTCCCATAAGCGAATAACCCGATATCTATGGATGGTGTTGGTGTCTGTATACTGAGATTGATAAACGATTTCTGAGGATGTGAACTGTAAGAAAATCAACACCTGCACAATCTCACACCCATATTGGCGCTTTAGTCTGGTGTAATAGTCCAGCATCCGAAAGTCAAGCGGGGGTATAGATTGGGGTGTGGTTTGAAACTCCAAGTGTAAAATTTTGTTAGCGACTCGGAGGAAAATCACGGAATCAGCCCGGATGGGTTCTAGATTCAGTTCGGTTTTCAGGACTTGGACATCTTCGGAATCAGATGCAAGTAGCCATTTAGCAAAGACAGCCGGATAGGTTTCAGCTAAGTATTTACAAGTATTATCGTATGCCAAGGTTCAAAGTTTTGATTGAGGTGAATTTTAGGTTAAGTTAAATAAGTATGGTGATGATTTAATTTATTATGCTATCAGTTGAGGAGTTAATACAACAGGCTTTAGCTTTGTCAATTGAGTTGAGAGTATTTGTAGTAGAAGAATTAATTGCTAGTCTGGAATTTGATGTTAATGAAAATACTCGAAGTCTTTGGATAGCAGAAGCTAACAAGCGTCGGGATGAAGTTCGCCTTAATTTAGTTGAGTTGATTCCTGGTAAATTTGGTTTAGTTGAAGTGAGAAAAATTCTAGAGAAAGGCAATCAATGAAATACTATATTTTTGTAGAGACGTTCCATGGAACGTCTCTACATCCGCTATTAGCCTGAGAATTTATTCTCAGGTGGGATACTGGATAAAAGGGGTTTGATTCGCGGATTTAGTATAACTTGCGGTTTTGGGTGCATGAGTGGAAGCGGTGCAGATGCAGGGGTGATTTTGGCTGATTTTAGGGTAATTTGTGGCTGGATATGAATTTATTCTCGTAGAATGGGAAAAATACTATCGCAGCTAACGATAAATTGTACCCAACACTACCACCAGTTTTATGAATGAACAGCGTCTACAGGCTTATTATCAGCTAATTCAAGAGTTGCTGATTTGTGCAGATGAGGCAGAGGTAAACAGAGTATTAGAAGCTAATGCCGAATTACTGGATGCTGAGTTTTTGCAGGTGGTGGTAGCAGTAGCGGAACAGTTTGCGGAGGAAGAACGAGAAAATATTGCTAACTGGTTGATGGGGTTAGCATCTCGACTGAGTGAAGAACTTAATCTACCCCTAGAAGTGGATACCCAAGAGGAAGCAACACCCAGCAGTGAAGAAGATATAGATATTTATGGTCAATTTTTACAAGAAGTATTACAAGCAACAGCAGAAAGTGGAGGGGATGCACAGGTAGTTTACCCCCTTCTGGCAGCAAATACAGATAAACTCAATGATACTTTTACTCGCATCTTGCAAGTTTGGGCAACAACTACACTAGCACAAGCCGAAGCAGATACAGCAAAATCAATAGTAGCAGTTATTTTAACTTTTAGTAATCTGATTCAAGAGTTTCCTTTAGGTAATAAAGCCAGCAATATGGAACTGGCTATTACTGGTTATGAAATAGCTTTAACTGTCTTCACCCGCACCGCTTTTCCCCAAGAATGGGCAGGTACACAAAATAATCTGGGGGCTACCTACTCAGACAGAATCAGGGGAGACAAAGCCGATAATCTGGAAATGGCGATCGCTGCTTATACTGCATCCCTAGAAGTTTACACCCGCACTGCTTTTCCCCAACAATGGGCAATGACACAAAATAATCTGGGGATTGCCTACCGTAACAGAATCAGGGGAGACAAAGCCGAAAATCTAGAAATGGCGATCGCCGCTCATGAAGCATCCCTAGAAGTTTTCACCCGCACAGATTCTCCCCAAGATTGGGCAAGGAGAAAAAGTAATCTAGGGAATGCCTACCGTGAGAGAATTAGGGGAGACAAAGCCGATAATCTGGAAAAAGCGATCGCCGCCTTTACTGCATCCCTAGAAGTTCTCACCCGCAAAGATTTTCCACAAGATTGGGCAGGGACACAAAATAATCTGGGGATTGCCTACTTTGAAAGAATCAGGGGAGACAAAGCCGATAATCTGGAAAAAGCGATCGCTGCTTATACAGCCTCCCTAGAAGTTCGTACCCGCACCGCTTTTCCCCAAGATTGGGCAGGTACACAAAATAATCTGGGGAATGCCTATCGAAACAGAATCAGGGGAGACAAAGCCGATAATCTGGAAAATGCCATTGCTGCTTATACTGATGCGCTAAAAGTTTACACCCGCACCGCTTTTGCCCAAGATTGGGCAGGTACACAAAATAATCTGGGGAATGCCTACTCTGACAGAATCAGGGGAGACAAAGCCGATAATCTGGAAATGGCGATCGCTGCTTATACAGCCTCCCTAGAAGTTCGTACCCGCACTGCTTTTCCCCAAGATTGGGCAGGTACACAAAATAATCTGGGGAATGCCTACCTTAACAGAATCAGGGGAGACAAAGCCGATAATTTGGAATTGGCGATCAATGCTTTTACTGCATCCCTTGAAGTTTACACCCTCAGAACTTTTCCTCAAGATTATGTTAAAACTGCATATCTTATCAGTCTTGCCTATAGAAAGGCTGGCAGGTTAATTTCAGCTTATCTTTTCTTAGAAACTGTTATTAATAATTGGGGATTAATCTCGTATAGCGATCAATTATACCTAATCTATGCTTCAATTATAGAAATTTGTCTTGAGTTAAATGAACATAAATTAGCAATTGAATATATTGAATTTAGTAAGAATAGAAATTTACTAGAAAATATCCGCCAAAAAGTTGAATCTGATATAGAGAAAGAAAAATCAGAACTAATAAAAAAAGATGGTTGTGTAGAAAAAAAAGATACAAGTTTAACAAATTTAAAGACTCTTCGTAAACAACAGGAACAGTTAATAAAGACAAGTATTGGTTTAATCCCAATGAGTTTTAGGGAAATCCAAAATCTTATAAGTGATGAGGTAGTAATCATTCAATGGTATATTTTTAGTGATTGTTTTCGTGCTTTTATCATCACTTGCACCAACGATAAACCAGAGATTTGGACATCTACACCTGAAGATTTAAATAATTTAAAAGATTTTATTTTTGATGAATATCTACGGTCTTACTACAAAGATAAATCTAAATGGCGTAATCAGCTAAATTCTCAACTGACTAAATTATCAGAAGTCATACATCTTCAAGAAATTATTGATAAAGTTCCGCCCCATTGCCAAAAAATCATTTTAATTCCCCATCTTTATTTACATCTTTTACCCCTTCATGCTGTTCCTCTCTCTCCCACATCCCCAGAATATTTAATTGATAGATTTCCGGGTGGTGTCAGTTACGCACCCAGTTGTCAGTTATTGCGTTATGCTCAAAATCAAGCCCAAAGATTAACTTCTTTACCTCAAACCACATTAAGCAATCTTTTCGCTATTCAAAATCCTACTAATGATTTAGCTTTTACAAATATCGAAGTTGAAACTATAGCGACTAAATTTAATCCGCATCAAATCCTAAAACATCACCAAGCCACCAAAACAAATTTAACTGAACCAGCAAATTATCAAAGTTTAACTAATTCTCAATGGCTGCATTTTTCCTGTCATGGCTATTTTAATTTAATCTCACCTTTAAAATCTGGTTTACAATTAGCTGACGCTAAAATCATGAATGCTGATGAAGAAAATACAGCAGCCAATTATTTAAGAATTAATGAAGAAGAAGCGATAGACTTAGCTAAATGTTTAACTTTAGAAGATATTTTCCAATTAAATTTATCTAACTGTCGCTTAGTTTGTCTTTCTGCCTGTGAAACTGGTTTAATTGACTTTACTAATACCAGTGATGAATATATTGGTTTACCCAGTGGCTTTATCAAGGCTGGGGCTGTAAATATTGTTAGTAGCTTATGGTCTGTGAGTGATTTTCACACAGCATTATTAATGATTAAATTCTATGAAAATTTAGCGAATCATCCTGATGATGTTCCCTTGGCTTTAAACTCTGCTCAAAAATGGATGAAAGAAGCTAATACCACCCAAATATTAAATTGGATTTCTCAAATTTTAGATGAAATAAATATATCAGAAAAACAAAGAATTATTAATAGATTATCAAGATACTATAAACCAGAGGAAAAACCATTTGATAGCCCAGAATATTGGGCTGCTTTCTGCGCTATCTCTCCTGTCTATCTGTAGGTTTACCAAGAAAATGCAAACCAATCTATACAAATTATCAAAAATGGTTTACAATAAATTTCAACTACCAAGAAGGTTTATCTATGGAATCAGATAAAATTATCCAAGCGTTTACCCAAGTAGTCAGAGAGCAAGATTTTGTTTTCTCTCCCGAAGCTATAGCTGCAATACCAGAATTACAAAAAGCTCTCGCAGAATTAGAAACCCAACCGCCAGAAGTAGTTGAGGAAGCACTGCGTAAATGGTTTATAGAATATAAAAATGTGAGAGATGCAGTATTGATAGAAGAGAGGGAAATTGAGAAAGTTAGTAAAACAAAACCAACCGCACTAGAAAATACTATTGACAACCGTTACCGAGTTTTACAAGAGGAACTACAAAAGTTAAAAGATAAAAAGACACCTCCTCAGAATAACCAGTCAAACCAACCATGAAAATTTACGCTCCTAATGTTCACCTGTTCGCTTTCCAACTTTATAAAGGCTCAAATATTGACCAAAATTTACATGATAACTTAAATTTTCTTTGGGAAAGTGGCGACGCAGTTGTAAAAGAAACTTTAAAACAAGATTTACAACTCTCTCAGCGTCTAGACGTTCATCAACAGCCGGAAAGTAGACGGGTGGACTTACTCAAAGATACAGAAGTAATTGATGATAATTATGCTGTATCTTTTGCTGGTTTAGTTTCCTATCCTCAAAACCAAAACATTTTAATTAAAGGTTTTGCTCATCCTCTCCGCATTTCTGATAGTTACAGTTTATGGTTAAACTTACGACGACCAGAACAGGAAAACAATCAACCAACTGAAGATGTAGAAATTGATTTTTTCAAGGTTTTTAATCCCAAAAATTGCTTAAATTTTAAAGCAAAACAACATCCGCTTTTTTTAGGTCAAACTCTATTGATTACTGGCTGGTTAATCAAACCTAAAGATAACAATATTGTCAGACAGGTAACAGATTGGTTAACGGTTGCTAGGGATAGAAAGAGAATCAGAGAAATAGCTGATGAATGTTTAAATCAATTTTATGTAAGTCAAAATGCACCAGATTTTTATCGTCAAGGTAAATTATTTGGTAGTGTAATTTTTGAATATGGTTTAATTAATAATTTAGAAAATTATCAACACGTCCTAATTTGGTTATTTGAGGATGTAGAAACTGATCATAAATTTGGTGAGGTTTGTCAGGAGTTAGAAGATTTATTTTTCTATCGAACTAAAATAGTTAAAGCTTATCAAGATAGCCGAGAAATTTATAAACAGTTAGATATATTTTATCGTCAAATCGAAACCGAAATAGATGAAATTCCCGAAAAGCAACCTAACCAACCAGCTACTCAAAAATATTTACAAGAATTACAAAAAAAATTAAAATCTTTTCCACAGTTAGCGTTTAAATATGCGCGGTTATTGAGAGATTTAGAAGAACACGCAAATACAATCGCTATTCATATTGTTAATTACAACCAGATATTGAAAAATATTCAAGCTATTTTAACTAACGAAGATTTAAGTTTTCTAGCATACTTTACCGAAAACCAAGCAGCGAATTTCGAGCGTCAAATAGAAGCAGATTTAAGATATTTTAACAACGGTTCTCAGTTATTAGACCAAGCTATTAACTCCATTCGGGGGATAGTAGAGATAGAACAAACGGAAAGAGATAGATCCTTAGAACGTACAATAGGAAGATTAGGTATAGGTTTCGGGGGTGGTGCGATAATTTCTGGTGTCATCACCCAGCACATAGACAAAATTAACCATCCTGTAACCTTCTCTTTCAACAAACCACCTCATCCGTTTTATGCTTCTCTATTCTTAAGCATCATTGCAACATTATTTTTTATTGGTTTAGGTTTCCTCATCACCAAGCGTAAATGATTTTTTATTGACGGTGCTACTGTCAAGCTTTAGGCTTGAAATTTCGAGCTTTAGAAATTGTCTTGTTTTGGGATGGTGCGTTACACGACCTTAACGCACCCTACGAAATTGGACTTATTTTCTCGGAGTGTCGAGATATTTTCTCCAACTGTCGAGTTATTTTCTCGGAGTGTCGAGATATTTTCTTGAAGTGTCGAGATATTTTCTCGAAAATTCCGACATATTTTCTCGGAGTGTCGAGTTATTTTCTCCAACCGTCAAGATATTTTCTCGGAGTGTGGAGTTATTTTCTTGAACCGTCGAGTTATTTTGTGGAAAATACGGAGATATTTTCTCCAACTGTTGAGATATTTTCTCCAACCGTCGAGATATTTTCTCGAAAATTCCAGGTTATTTGCTCAAATATCAGGTTATTTGCTTAAAATGTCGTGTTCTGAGATCAAAATTAGAGGTTATGGTAAGAATACTGTAGCAGATATAGGATTCCTGTTTGATATTTGAACAACATTTAGGTGGGCATTTCCTCAAATTTTCCGCTTCTATTCAGTGTTTTACCGAAAAATGCCCACCCTACACATACTTAAAATTTTTCTGAAAATAATTCAATATTATTTAAAATGGCTGTTTGCGTTTATTGACTATGGGGGGAGGACACAGCAATGCTGTGTCCCTACGGTTTGGGGGTTATTCTCCGTAAGTTTCACCGGTGACTTTACCTCTAAATACTATGTATTGATAGAGGTTGTAAAACAACATCACTGGAATTAAAAACCCGATGAAAATAATCATAATTACCAAGGAACTGGGGTCAGCAGAGGCTTCGTAAATGGTAATTTGACGGGGGATAATGTAAGGAAAAACTATCAAACCTAAACCAAGGAAGGTTAAGACAAATAAGAAAATTGTCCACACAAAAGGCGCTCTTTCTTCTTTGCGGTTTAAACTATTTAACAGTTGCCAAATTATCCACACTCCTAATAGGGGAATGACTGCAAATATATAAACTAAGGGTTGTTGAAATAATCTTTCTCTTGCACCTTCATAAATTATCGGGGTGGTAATGGTAATTAAAACTGCACCTATTAAAGTTGTCCAAGCGGCAAGTTGGGCGGTTTTGTAATGGGTTGCTTGTAATTCTCCGGTGGTTTTCCAAACTAAATATGTAGAACCTATTAATACATAACCTTGAATTAAGGTTAATGCAACTAAGACAGAAGGTAAACTTAGCCAGTCCCAAGTACCACCAATAAAATGACCTGTTTGATCAACATTGATTCCTTTTAATACTGCACCTAAAGCAAAACCTTGTCCAAGTGCGGCTACAAAACTTCCGATACCGAAGGCTAAGTTCCAAAAAAATTTACGCTGGGATAATTCCCGAAATTCAAATGCGACACCCCGAAAGATAAAGCCAAAAACCATGACTAATATCGGGATATATAAGGCATTTAAAATTGTTCCATAAGCTAGGGGAAATGCACCAAATAAACCGCCAGCCATTAATACTAGCCAGGTTTCGTTGGCATCCCAAATATTGCTTAAACTTGTCATTAAAATCCCTCTTCTTTCTTCACTGGAAGAGGTGATTGATAATATTCCCACACCTAAATCAAAGCCGTCTAACATGACATAAAGGAAGAGGAATAATGCTAAAATGACAAACCACACTTGGGGAAGAAAATATTTTAATGTTTCCATGATTTGATGATTTCTCTCATTCAAAAAAGTCAATTAATCCACGCATAGGATTACTATTTGATTTTTGAAATATAGGTGGGCATTTATGAAGATAATTCGCTTTTATTCAGAATCTAATCAAGAAATGCCCACCCTACACATACCTATTTTTTAATGGTGTTGCTGAATTGGTGGATGATGTTTGAGTGTAGAGACGTTCCATGGAACGTCTCTACAAGGGTTTTGGCTTGACGGAAAATCATTTTCATCCCTAACATCAGCAGCGCCCTATTTTTTAATTGGGCATTTTTAATTTTTAATTTCATTGTCTGGCTTCTACTGGACGTTCATCGGGTTGAAATTCTCCGGGGGTTGTATCTACTGCGGGTTTGGAAATTTCTAATCCGGGTATGGGTAAATTGAGATTTGGACCTTGGCGGATGATGCGACTACCAAAGTACATGGCTGCAATAAATAATAAGCTGTAAACAACAACAAAACTACTCAAAGAAACTAGAACATTACTAGCTGGTAAGTTGGAAGCGGCGTTAACTGTGCGTATTTGTCCGTAAAGTATCCAGGGTTGTCTTCCTACGCAACGGACTATCCAACCAGATTCAACAGCGATATATCCTAAAGGTGCGGAAAAAACCCAACCCCACATTAACAATTTTTGGTTTTTGATATTTTCGGGGGAAAGTTTACCTCTCAACCATTGCAAAATGCTGATTAACATTATCCCAGCAAAGAAGAAACCAATGGCTATCATGATACGGAAAGCATAATAAATTAAACCAACCATTTTTGGTCTATCTTCTGGTTTCCATTCTTTTAAACCCCGCACTGGTTCGGAAAGATTTTGTTTAAATTCTAGAATGTATCCTAATGCGTTCGGAATGGTAATTTCCCAGTCGTTTTTTTCGGCTTTTTCGTTAGGAATGGCCAGTAAACTCCAGTCGGCGGGTTTTCCAGCAGGTGAACTATTCCATTGTGCTTCCATTGCGGCTAGTTTGCTGGGTTGATAATGATAAACTTGTTCTCCGCTTAGGTGGCCGATGTAAATTTGTAGGGGTGCGACTGCAATGGTAGCAGCTAAAACGATTTTTAAGGACTTGCTAAAAAATTCTGGATTTCTGTTTTTGAGAATATACCAAGCACTGATTCCGCCGATAACAAAAAGGGAGGTTTCCAAGGTTGCAAAGAACATGTGCAACACGCTGTTAACCATGAAGGGATTTAAAATTGCTTGAAAGTAATCGTTAACAACAAATTTGCCGTTTACTAATTGTCCACCGGCGGGGGTTTGCATCCAAGAATTAGCGGTTAAAATCCATAATGTGGAAAGATTTGCGCCTACTGCTACTAAAATTGTAGACATATAATGAATGGCAGGATTGACACGTTCCCAACCAAATAACATAATACCTAAAAAGGCCGCTTCTAGCATGAAAGCCCAGGAAGCCTCGAAGCCGATGACGCTACCAAAAAAGTTACCTACTGCTTCGGAAAATGGGGCCCAATTTGTACCAAATTGAAATTCCATTGGAATACCAGTTGCTACCCCAATTCCAAAGTTTAGCACATAAAATTTAGACCAAAAGCGAGCGTGTAAATAATAATCTGAGTTCTTGGTTTTTAACCAAAGTCCTTCTACTATGGCTAAATAAATACCCATTCCTGTGGTGAGAACAGGCCAGAGGATATGAAATATTGCGGTGAAGGCGAATTGCATCCTTGATAATACA
The DNA here is from genome assembly GCA_035299225.1 of Nostocaceae cyanobacterium. Classification (GTDB taxonomy): domain Bacteria; phylum Cyanobacteriota; class Cyanobacteriia; order Cyanobacteriales; family Nostocaceae; genus DATGXB01. Next base: position 11,208 of record DATGXB010000253.1, read on the forward strand.
ACAGAATCGGATAAAAACTCCACGAATTTTCCCCTTTATCTAATCACAATATCTAGGATAAACCTTTTACGGGCTGTCTTATATCAATTCCCGTTTAAAGGAGGTAAATTCAGTTAGAATTAAACGCAGATGGACGCAGATAAACGCAGATAAATTTGTACTTAATTAGACTAAAACAAAGCTAGATACTATTTACTATGATTCCTGTGTGATTTTTGAATAGTACGGAGGTGGGCATTTCCGAAAATTTTCAGCTTTTATTCAATGTTTTAGCGAAAAATGCCCACCCTACACATACTTTAATAATTATACAAATATTCTCAATAGGACATGGCAGTGCGATGTTCCTACGTTCAATCTATAAATATCATAGTTTTTGGGGAATTTTATAAGGGAAGAGGGAATAGGAAGGGTAAAAGTTTTTTAGCATAAGATTTGATTCTTAAATTTGGTGTTTTATCTAATCGGAAAGTGCTGTACTAAGCTTGTAAAATTTGTTGAACTGTTAAATTTAATTCTGGGAAGATTTGGGAAATAATTTTATCGTTATTTCTAAAAATAGTTTCTTCATATAAGTCTTCTAGTAGATTTAAAACTGTTACCCCTGGCGGATATTTTGGGTCAGTTGTTAAAAAATCTACTATCCAATATTCGGGAATACCGATAATGTTATATTCGGCGCGTTTGCGTCTGTGGTCTATGGTTTTACTTCCTTCGCTGACAACTTCTACTACTAACAAAGGTGCTGAGTTCGTTAAAACGGCTGGACGGTTTAATAATTCCTGCCATTGGGATTTTGTGACAATAGCAATATCTGGTATTCTACAGGTTTCTTTTTCATTAAATAATGGTAATTTTAAACCTATGGAACTATTTCGAGAAATCCAATTTTTACCAAGATGTTTTATTTCTGCTTTGAAAATATCATTTAAAGTTTCAATAATATCGGCGTGTTTCCCACTTTCCACAACTATTTCTACTAATTCACTATTCACCAGTTCATAACGCTGTCCATCGTCGTGGGCTAAATATTCTTCAAAGGTAATAAATTTATTGGGGGTTTTAATCATAAAATTATACCTCTTTTATTTAACCCATTATACAATATTTAGCCCGCGTGGGCGGGCTGATGGGGGAGTTAATGGAAGTTTTAATTTACTAAGTCGGGGAAAACTTCTTGTACTGCTGGATGGACTAAATGATGATTTTGGACGTTTAAACCTTTGGCTAAAGCTGAGTTAGTTTCTAAAGCTTTTATTCCCAAGTTGGCTAATTGGACTACATAAGGTAAGGTACTATTATTAAGTGCTTGGGTGGATGTCCAAGGTACTGCACCGGGCATATTGGGAACGCCATAATGCACAACTCCTTCATCAATATATACTGGGTTGGTGTGGGATGTGGGGTGTAATGTTTCTACACATCCGCCTTGGTCTACGGCTACATCAACAATAACTGAACCTGGGTGCATTTTTGCGACTAATTCACGAGAAACTAATATTGGTGCTCTGCGTCCGGGAACTAAGACTGCACCTATTAATAAGTCGGTGTTGGTGACTGCGGCTTCAATATGGGCTGAGTTACTATGTAGTAATTCTACTCTTGAACCGAAGAGGGTTTCTAAATAAGATAAACGCTCAACATTGACATCTAAAATTTGCACAGATGCACCCATACCTACGGCAATTTTAGCGGCTTCTGTACCAACAACACCACCGCCTAAAATTACTACTTTTCCGGGTTTAACACCAGGTACACCACCTAATAATACTCCTTTTCCCCCTTGTTGACGTTCTAGGAATCTTGCGCCAAATTGGACTGAGAGACGACCGGCGATAATACTCATGGGGGTGAGTAGTGGAAGTCTATTTATTCCTGGTTGTTCTACGGTTTCGTAGGCGATCGCACAAATGCCACAATCAATTAAATGTTCTGTTAATTTGCGATCTGCTGCTAAGTGTAAATAAGTAAATAATATCTGCTCTTTTTGCAGGAATTTATACTCGCTTTTTAAGGGTTCTTTAACTTTAACTACTAATTCTCGATTCCAAGCTGCTGCCGGTGTGGTAACAATTTCTGCACCTGCATTAATATACTCTTCATCTGTAAACCCTGCACCAAAACCGGCTTGAGTTTCGACAAAGATTTTATGGCCAGCCTCTCGTAATACCCGCACACTAGAAGGACTTAAACCGACTCTAAATTCTTGGTCTTTAGTCTCTTTAGGAACGCCAATTTCCATTACAGCCTCTAAATAATTACTTTTATCTGTTTAGGAGGAAGGGGTAAAGGAATAACCTCTACTCTTTAACCTTTTCTTCAGCCTACATTTTGAATTGAAAATGCACAAACTGATGATTATGGAAAGATTAATTATCTCCTATTTATGAGGAATGAGAAAAATTTTTTCAGTACCTTGAATCACAATTTCTGTGAGAGAGGGAACAGGGAACAGGGAACAGGGAACAGGGAACAGGGAACAGGCAATAGGCAATAGGCAATAGGGAACAGTAAAATACAAGGAAAAAGAAAAAAGCATAAGGGGAAATCACCAGATTTTCCTGCCCTCTGCCTTCTAGTTAATGAAAAACTTTTTCTGCCTCCTGCCCCCTGCCTCCTTATGGTGTAAACCTTTTCTTAACTAAGTTGATTTGAATGGCTACAGGTTTTAACCAATTCCAGCTTAATAAATCATGTAGCAGGATGTAAAAACAGGGAATAATAAATAAAGTTAGCAAAGTTGCTAATGATAAACCGGAAAATACTACTACTCCCAAAGGTTGCAAAAATTCTGAACCTTCACCTATACCCAAGGCTAAAGGAAACATCCCCAAAACTGTGGTAATTGTAGTCATTAAAACAGGTCTTAATCTCTGAGGTGCGGCTTTGATAATAGCAGTACGGCGGTCAATTCGTTCTTGTTCTCGTAGTTGATTGGCTAACTCTATCATAATGATAGCGTTGTTAACTACAATCCCTACTAACAATACTGCACCGACAATTACAGTTGCACCAACTGAGGTTTTAGTAATGTAAAGTCCAAAAATTCCCCCAGCTAAAGCTAAAGGAATAGTAAACATAATTACTAACGGGTCAACCAGGGAATTATATTGTACTGCCATCACCACAAATACCAAAAAGGCAGCTAACCCACCCAGTAGGGATAAAGAATTTTGCAATTGCCGATTTGCTTCTGCGGTAGTGCTAGGTAAAATACTTATACCTTCAGGAAAATCAAAACTATTTAAAATTTCATTTGTTTGGTCTAAAGCTTCACTCAGACTTGCACCTTCAGATAAGTTTCCAGCAATAATAAATACTTGACGTTGGTTAATGCGTTGAATTTCTCCCGGTGCTTGACCTGCTTCAATTGTAGCCACATCGCTGAGACGAATTTGGCGGCTATTATTCACAAATAAAGGTAGTCTTGCTAACTGAGATTTTGTTTGAATAGATGTTTCATCTAATTGTACTCGCACATCTACCAATCTGTTACCCCGTTGGATTTGAGTGGGAACACTACCTTCTATGGCGGTTTGGATAGTTTGCCCAATTTCCCTAGTATTTAAACCCACATTGGCGACACGTTCCCAGTCAGGGACAATTTGCACTTCTGGCTGACGGGGGTCGGCATCGGGACGAAATCGGACTGAGGTTACTTTTTCATCTAATAATGCTAGTAAATCACGTCCAACTTTTTGTAATACATCTGGGTCATTTCCCTGCAACATTACATCGACATCCGCGTTACGAACGGGGGAGTTACTAAGAATTAAACCCCGTACTTGTCCTGGGGAAACACGCAAACGAATATCTACTAGATTTAACTTTTGAAATTCTTCGTTAACTCGTTCTATGTATTTGCCAATATTTCTATTAGGTTTGAGGGTAACATTACTGGAACTTCTGAGGGCATTGCTACTGGTGTTATTTCCAAATAAGAAACCACCAACGGTAGAAAAAACATAATCGGTTTCTGGTTGTTGGCGGAGAATTTTATCTACCGCTTCCATGACTTTTTGATTGGTTTCTAGGGGTGTACCGGGGGGAAATTGGGCTACTAGGTTGACTTGTCCGGTGTTGATGCGGGGGAGAATTTCTTGGGTCAGTTGGGGTGCCATCCATATACTACCACCTCCTAAGAATAAAATAGCGATCGCTATTGTTAATAGTCTCCACCTCAACACCCCCCGTAAAAAGTTTTCATACCCTCTTGTGGATGCCTCAAAACGGTTGTTAAATTCTTTCAATAACCAAAATTCACTAAAATTGCTGGAAAACCTCACCCCCAACAAGCGTGATGTCATCATCGGGACGACGGTTACAGCAATTAATATGGATGCGGCTACTGCAAAGCTGATAGTTAAAATTAACTCGTTAAACAGCAGAGAAATAAAACCACCAATTAATAAAAATGGCAAAACCGCCACTAAGTTGGTACTTGTAGAGGCTAGTAAGGCTGATTCTACCTCACGGCTGCTAGTTTCCGCTTGGGATATTAATTGTTGTGTATTTAAACGGGTGCGGTTATTCTTCCCTGGTGTCATCCCCACACCTTCAGAAATGTTTTCTAGCATCACGATAGAGTTATCTACCACGATACCCACACCTAAAGCTAAACCGCCTAAACTGAAAACGTTCAAACTTAAACCAAATATTCCCATGAAGATGATAGCTGCTAACACCGCCAAGGGAATGGAAACCACAATAATTAAAGTTTGACGTAGGGAACCAAGGAACAGGAGGACAGCGATCGCTGCTAACCCTGCCCCAATTAACCCGGATGAGGTAACATTGGATATAGAATTGCGGATAAATATTGATTCATCTAAGGTAGGTGTCAGTGTCGCTTCTGGAGGAATAATACCCGCTTTTTTTAGTTCTTCTATCCGTTGTTTCACCGCCTCAACTACATTAATACTATTAGCATCTGGCTGTTTTTGGATACTGATTTTTACTGCTTGTTCCCCATTCAAAAATACAAACACGCGCTGTTTTTCTGACCCATCAATCACCTCAGCAAAATCACGCATATATACGCGACCTCTGAGGTTAGGGTTAGCACTGGGAACTTCAAAAGCTAAATTATTAATTTCTTCCGCACTGCGAAACCTTCCTAAAGTCCTGGTTAAAGGTTCTGTGTCACTTCCTAAAAGTCGTCCCCCGGAAACATCTTGGTTACGGTTACTAAGCTCATTAAGAACATCATTTAAACCAATACCCGCAGATTGTAGGCGTTCTAAATCTACATTAATTCTGACTTCCTCCCTCACACCTCCTGAGACATCAACCCCAGCCACACCAGGGACTACACCCAACTCACGGGCTAATTCTTCCTCAGCAAAAACACGTAAATCAACGTCTTTTAAAGAGGGTGAAGTTAATGCTAACTCATAAACAGGTAACTGGGACGGTTCAAACTTAAATAATCGGGGTTCTTCTATGGTATCGGGTAATCTATTTCTAGACCTATTAAAAGCTGCTGTAGCATCATTTAAAGCTTGGTCAATATTTCCCCCTGGTTGAAAGTACAAATCTAAACTAATTTGACCTTCACGAGTTTGAGAAAATATCTGTACAACCCCCTCAGTAGCCGCAAAAGCTTGTTCTAGAGGTCTGGTAACTTCATCAATTGCGACTTCCGGCGCTATACCTGGTGCAGATATCCGCACCCCAATACGGGGATAGGTAATTGATGGTAATAAATCTACAGGTAAACGAACTAAAAAGAATACACCCAACACTATCACAGCCAAGGTTAACATGAGTGTGCCAATGTGTTGGCGGATAGAAATTGAACTAATACTAAAACCGCTATTTTTGTGTATTTGCTGCATTTTTAAAACGTTGAAATTAACAACTACATTAATAAAGGCAGAGGGGAAAAGTCAAAAGTCAAAAATCAAAAATCAAAAAGAATAACTAATGACTATTCCCTGTTCCCTCTTTCTAATTTTTTGTTTCCGATATTACTGACATTTTTACTTCCTCACCATCTTTTAAAGGGTTACTACTACGAACTACATAACTTTCATCTGGCTGTAGACCAGAAAGAATCTCTACTTTTCCATCAAATCTTTTGCCTAAAGTCACAGATTGAGCTTTAACCTTAGTCTTTCCATCTATTTTTTCTACTACAAAAATTGTACCGTTATTAATTTCTTTTGTTTGATTTTGCTCACTTTTTTCTGACCGTTTATCCTGTGATTCTTTACTATTAATTGCTGCTTCAGGAACTACTACTCGCGGTAAATCCTGGGTGCTAAAATTGACTTTTGCTAATAATCCACTGACTAATTTTTCACTATTATTGGGAACTACAACTTCTACAGGTATACCCAAAGGTGTATTTTCAGTAGATGGATTAATGCGGCTGACTCTTCCCATAAATGTTTGTTCAGGAAAAGCTTGAAAACTTACTTGTGCAGCCTGTCCAATTTGAATTTCTCCGATGTCTTGTTCAGAAACTCTGACTTCAACTTTGACACGGCTAAAATCACCAATTTCTACCACTAACCCACCAGCTTGTAAAAGATTACCGGGATCGGTTCTAGTTTGAATAATACCAGTAATAGGCGAAATTACTCGCGCATAAGAACGCCGTTCTTGAGCAGCTTTCACTACTGCTTGCTGCGCTATAACTCTACCTTTTGCTGCTGCTACGGATTGCCGTTCGTTTGCAACTTGTTCAACAGCTGACTTTACTAGCTGCGCGTTGGTTTTACTTCTGGTTTGGGCTTGTTGGGCGGCTTGTTCAGCAATAGCCCCTTCTTTATATAATTTCTGGAATCTTCTAAAATCTGCTTGTGCTTGTACTAATTCTAATCTAGCCCTTTCTACTTCAGCTTTGGCATTACCGACTTGAGTATTAGCCCTAGCTACTTCTGACTGACGGGCTGCTAGTTCCGCTTCCGCTTCTCTTAGGTCGGATAATAGCAAGGTGTCATCTAATTGACCTATTACTTGTCCTTGTCTAACCCTATCACCCACATCTACATTTAATGCTAGTAGTCGGCCTTCTACTTGCGATCGCACAGAAACAGTCCGATAGGGTGCTGTATTTCCAGTATAATCTTTAGTAGGGGTGAGTTGGTTAGTTTTAGCGATCGCCACATCCACCGCAGTTACTCCACCATTCCCACCTCTAGGTCTCCGTGACTGGGCAGTAGCGGACTCTTTAGGCAGTGAACCACAGCTAGTTGTTAGTAAACCAAATCCCAATACCCCACACATCAATATATTTTGAGTATTGATCATAGAAGCATTAGTTTTCATCAATGGCATTTTCACCTGTTTTTGCGGCTGCTTTCCGTTGAAAATCATCAATTTTTCTCCTATTGGCGAGTATTCCCGGTTAAATAGCCGTTTTTAGCTAATAATTTTCCCTAGATTTGCATCACAGGAAAAAACGAGAATTTTTAATCTATTTTTAGTTATTTATGTATTCAAAATTACTATTTTCTCCAACCAAGGCTGACACAATCTTTTTTAAGATCCTATTGGTGCCAATGTATATAATTTTTAGCACTAAAAGGATTATAAAATTAGTGCGAACATTTTACAGGTAAATTGTGACTTTAGTCATCAATCAATTATCAGCCAATGGTATTAATGCTGATAGTTGACAGTTAAGTGCAAAATGCAGAGGGGCAGGGGGCAGGGGGGCAGGGGAGGCAGGGAGGAAATAACAATAAATTACCTAATTACCAATGACTAATAACTTTTCCCTGTTCCCTGTTAAGAGTTCCCTGTTCCCTACTTTTTTATTTTTCCCGATATATTAAGAATTATAAATAAGTATTGCTTTTTTACCCGATATTATTACAGGTCTATTACGCACAGCAAAAATCACTATCAATCAGGAGGGTATAGAGTGAAATCATTGCTAAACATAGCCAAAACCGCCAACCAACAACAGATTAGACAGTTTTTTCAAGCTTGTGAGGGGCAATGGCACTCTGAAAGACGCTATTACACCTTACCTGAAGGGAAAAGCAAGGAAATAGAAAGTCTAATTACAATTAGATTTTTAGTAGCAGGTTCTCAGGAACTAGAACAACTAGCGGACATTCATCATCTATCGACAGACATAAAATTAGTTTGTGGTGCGGAAGTAAGTTGGAATAGTACCGATGTAGTCAAATCTAGACAAGAATCCCAAGGCGTTACATTATTTGGAGTGGGGGGAGATTTACTATATCGCGATCGCGGTTTTGCCACGGAGCAAGCAGTTACCGCCCAATATTATTTTTCCCATCCCACCACTTTATGTTTACGTACTGAGTACAATAATTCTGTATTTGAAGAAGAAATAAAACTTGTAGGAAATAAGTACCGAACCAGACAAACTATCATTTCCCGTGCAGGTGAGCAAATAATGATCGGACAGTATTTAGAAAAACGCATTGAATGATACATAAATTTTTAGGTTATGGTTGGGTTATGCGATCGCTTAACTTCACCATAACCAGGCATTATATTTAATCAATCCAGGGAACAGCCAACCATAAGATAATAATTTCTAATCTATTGATAAAATCTTGTCCCAAAATCAAATTTATGTGCCATGATAGAAATCAAGAGTTAATTCGGCGATTAGTATTTTGTTGTTAGTATTGATAGGCTTTTCCTTTTGGTATTTACAGACTTTTCTCCGAAATCACAAGCTCTACACAGTCAATGATTTTTGGAGATAGTTAATGTCAGTTTACGTAGGTAATCTCTCTTACCAAGTTACACAGGAAGCTCTTACTTCCGTATTTGCGGAATATGGCACTGTGAAGCGTGTACAATTACCCACCGACAGAGAGACAGGCCGTTTACGCGGTTTTGCTTTTGTGGAAATGGGTACAGAAGCAGAAGAAACAGCAGCCATTGAAGCACTTGATGGTGCAGAATGGATGGGAAGGGATTTAAAAGTTAATAAAGCCAGACCTAAAGAAGATAGAGGTGGTTCCTACGGTGGAAACCGTGGTGGCTATGGTGGTGGTGGTGGTGGACGCAACCGTTACTAAAACTCGATAGCATATTTAGGGATTAAGCATGACTTCATCCTTACTGCTTTGATCACAGTATCCGTTTTCTGAAGCTGAATGTAGAGATGTTCCTTGGAATGTCTCTACATTGACATAAGAAGGGAACAGGGAACAGGGAACACTTCGACTGCGCTCAGTGCGGTGCAGGGAACAGGAAGTTTAAAATTCCTTTTCACTTTATGATTTTTTACTTATAAAATTATTTTTAAGATTGCTAATAACTAAGTTGATTTATTGCCAGCTTTGTATAAAAACGTCTACAGTAAATAGGATTAAAGGTTATTTTGTTCAACTAAATTAGCTTGTGTAAAATTTTCAACTTGCAGGAATTATACTTTTTTTATTAGTTTTACCATCTTGGGGATTTATCAACCAACCTAACCGCAAGCCATTATCTAGATATTCTTGCATTTTTGCTTGTAGGATTTTGAGGCGATCGCTCTCTGACCGCAATTCAATGATAAAATCAGGTGTAAGCGCTGGAAACTTCTTGCGTTGTTCTGGGGTTAAAGCTTCCCAACGTTCCAATTTTATCCAAGCAACATCCGGGGAACGCTTCGCACCATTGGGTAAACTAAATATAGTTGATGAACTAAAAACTATACCTAATTTTTTTTGATTATTCCAAATACCGACTTTAAAAATTAACTCCGCTTCCTGAATACCCTTCTCCCCACCCACACCAGGAACAATTATTAATTCTCCCTTCGCACTTAGTTCTAAATTTAAGTCCCCGTTCGCTTCACACAATTGAGAAAATTTCTCATCTGTCAGGTGTAAAGGGGTTGTATTTAGGACTATCGGATTCATTAGTTAAAATTGTATAAAATTGGATATTGCTCTGTTAACTCTATATTTAGTAGTTGTAGGGTGTGTTAGCGACAGCGTAACGCACCTTTAGCCTCTATACTCATGGGATGGTGCGTTACACTACGTTAACGCACCCTACGAAATTGGATCATTTATTTTTTTGTCTGTTCTATAGAAGTTGTAGAAACGCAACACCAGCAAAGAGAACAGAACCCAGATTCATTTTTTAACGGAAGGTTGGAAACCACCCACGAATAAACCTCAACCAGTAAAGAGTAAGCTAAGATTATCCTTTAGCTTAACAAAACTTAACAAACTACTAAAAACACTTTTTCCCTTTTTGGTTGGTGAAGTGCTGAAAAAGGGAATCACGATAATTCACATCTATATATATAGTATACGAGGCAGAACCTTTTAAGGTTATTCCCAGTCGGTTGGAGACTGGGAACGAGGGGGGTTAGTAGTAGCTGCCTGATTTGCGGTGGTGTACGGCTGTTACACCGTCGGGGTTTAATACCTTACCATTGTCTACAGTGGCATATACTAACCAATGGTCGCCGACTTCCATGCGGTTTTGTACGGTACATTCCAAAAAGGCTAACGCACCAGAAAGAATTACACCACCGTTACTCGCTTCTTCGGTTTCTAAACCTTGGAAGCGGTCTTGTCCTGGGGCGAAATTCTTCATAAAGTGCTTACGTATTTCTCTTCCTTCGGCTAAAATATTCACCACAAACTGATTACCAGAATGTGATAAACTTTCCATCGCTCTTTCTTTGGCTACCGCTATAGTTAAACCAGGAGGATTAAAGCTGGCTTGTGTTACCCAAGAAGCTAACATACCCGTCCTAACTTGTCCTTGAGTAGCGGTGACTACACACAAAGACCCCACAACTCTACCTACAGCTTGTTCTACATTCGTTGCTGGTTGCTTGGCAACTAAAGTCTTTCTCGCAGCACGTTTCAAGGCTTGGGCAAAATCCGTACCAGCTTCTTCACAGGTTTGTAAAGTTACCTCATCCGGTTTAAACTTGACTCGAATCGGATCAAACCCAAACCGAAAACCGGCATCTTTTAATTTACCTTCAATTAAATCTACTGCTTCCCCACTCCAACCAAAAGAACCAAATACCCCGGCTAACTGGTTGTTACTTGCTGTAGAGAGAACTACCCCTAAAGCGGTTTGGACTGGTGTGGGTGCGTGTCCTCCTAATGTGGGAGAACCGATGACAAAACCGGCGGATTTTTCTATCGCTGCGCGGATTTCTTCTGTTTCCGCAAACTCGCAGTTAATAGATTCTACACTTACCCCTGCTTTAGTTATACCACGAGCGATCGCCTGTGCCAAGGTCGTTGTATTCCCATAAGCAGAAGCATAGATTAATGCCACGCTAATATCAGCCGCACTTTGTTCTTGAATCCAGGTTTTATAAGCTGTGGTTAGTTCTCTCAACCCATACCGTACCAAAGGTCCATGACCAGTAGCATACAACCTTGTTGGTAAATCGGCTAATTTATCTAACGCTGTTTCTACTTGTCTGGCATGGGGAGCCATGAGACAATCAAAGTAATAGCGTCTGTCTTCGTAAAAAGCTTCCCAACCTTCATCAAAAACCTGATCACCGCAAATATGCGCCCCAAAAAGTTTATCTGAATATAAAATTGCTGTTTGGGGGTCGTAGGTACACATTAAATCAGGATAACGGGGGTTTGGTGTGGGGATAAATTGCAGGTGATGACCTCTTCCTAAATCTAAGGTTTCCTCACCCCGCATCACCAAAATGGGTAAATCTGGGTTTTCTAATGCGGTTCTTAAATTTATTGCCCCTGGATTAGAACAAACAAATTTTACCTGGGGTGCTAATTCCAGCAAAGCCTTGAGGGTAGCGGCTCGGTTGGGGTTGATATGCCCTAATATTATGTAGTCTATTTGAGCTAGATTATACCTTTTTTCTAAGGCTTCTAAATAAATCTGAGTAAATGTCTCGCCGGGAGGATCAATTAAAGCGATTTTATCACCTTTAATGATGTAGGAATTAGCGGTTGTACCTTTAGCGAGAGCATATTCTATTTCAAATCTTAGTCTAGACCAACTACGCGATCGCCATACCGTCGTATCGGTGCCAATGGGAAGTATTTGTACGTCACGGGGTTTATTCATAGTTATTAGGGAAAAGGGAACAGGGAACAGGGAACAGGGAACAGGGAGTAAGGAGTAGAGGAAAGTCATTAGGGAAGAGGGAACAGGGAATAGGCAATAGGCAATAGGCAATAGAAATTAATTCTTTTTTCTTTTTTCTTTTTTCTTTTTTCTTTCCCCTCTGCCCCCTGCCCCCCTGCCCCCCTACCTCTTCCCTCCTGCCTCCTGCCTCCTAATAGTGGTTTCCGACTTTCCGATGGTGTACGGCTGTTAATGATTCGGGTTTGGACACTCTACCGGTATACACGTTGCTGTATAATGCCCAGTGATCGCCGCAATCCATCCGGCTAATTACTTCACACTCCATATAGGCTAAAGCATCCGCTAAAATGGGACTGCCATTTTCTGCTGCTTGGGTGCGGACTCCAGCAAAACGGTCTGCACCTGGTGCAAATCGCTTTAAGAAGTGTTTCATTAATTGTTGATAATTTCCTTCTTCCAGTACATTGAGAACAAAGCGATCGCCTACTTGCATTAAAGACTCAATCGCTCGGTCTTTGGCTACCGCAATAGATAAGCCTAAAGGTTTAAAACTGGCTTGTGCTACCCAAGAAGCTAACATCGCACTGGCAACGTCACCTTTTTTCGCAGTAATAATGTATAAACCGCCACTAATTCTCCCCAAGGCTTTATCTAAATCAGCGCCGAGAGACTTCATGGCTTTAATACTGCGATCGCGTGTCACCCACTGACCTAAATCTGTTCCCGCTTCTTCACACTTTTTGTAAACGGTTTCCGTTGGTGTTTCTCGCACTTCCAACACTGGAAACCCTACCGTTAACCCTAAAGCTCGGCATTTATTTAATAATGGATAGGTGGGTTCGTCGTTTCCTCCCCCAGTCTCAAAAATGCCAATAGCTTGCTTTTCATGCACAGAACCTAAAATTGTGCTTAAAGCTGCTTGTGCTGCAACGTGATCCGCCGGTGGCATTCCCACCACCAAACCGGTACAACGTCCTACCAACTCCCGCAACTCTACTAAATCGCTGACGCTGGCTAAATCTACCGCTTCCACGGCTACCCCGGTTTTACTGATACCATTAGCTACAGCTTGCGCGAGGCGATCGCTATAACCATACTCAGAAACATAGAATATCCCAACTGTAGTTTCTGCCTTGGTTTGGTTTTGACTCCAATAACGGTATCTGCCGGTTAACTCTTCTACATGATGGTATAACAAGGGTCCGTGACCGGTGGCAATCATTTTGATGGTTTTTAACTCTGCCATCCGCTTCATTGCCGATAATACGGAACGGGCATTTGGACCCATCAGACAATCGTAATAATACTGAAAATCTGCCTCAATCGCGGTTAAATTTTCATCAAAAGTGCTATCTGAACAATAATGTAACCCAAAAGCGTCGCAGGTGAAGAGAGTTTGGGTTTTGTGGTCAAAACTAAAAATAGTGTCAGGCCAATGTAAATTAGGTGCGATGACAAATTCTAGTTCATGACCGTTCCCCAAATCTAGGCGATCGCCATTTTTGACAATTTGCCGTTTAAAAGGCTGATGTACTAAATCTTCTAAAAACTGAATCGCTACCTTAGAACCCACCACCGTGATTTCTGGGTTCATTTGTAGAACATCTTTAACCAAACCGCTATGATCCGGTTCAGTATGGCTGATAATTAAATATTGAATTTCTTGAAGATTGATTAAACCTGTTAGAGTATCAAAATAAAGCTTTCTAAACTTTTCGTGGGAAGTGTCCACCAGTGCGACCTTTTCCCCCCGAATCAGAAAAGAATTATAGGTTGTACCGTTTTGTAAACCAAACTCGATATCAAAGCGATCGCGGTCCCAGTCCAAGGATCTAATCGCTGTGGTATCTTCCGCAATCTCGACAGTTTGCATCGTCAGGCGTTTGGCAGTTTTTTCGGTGAGGACTACCATACTTCCCCTCCTTAAGACAATAAGTATTTTTTCTTCTGTTTGTATTGTGGCACGGTTTGAATGTAAATTTTTATTAAAAAACCTATACAACCTAAAAGCATGACTGATATACAGCCTGAAACTAATGATAATTATTGGTTAGCCTTAATGATTGGTAACTCGCGGTTACATTGGGCTGTATTTAATGGTCAAAATTTACACTCAAGCTGGGACACAGCACATTTACCAGAGTCTACCATTCAGGAATTAGCCAAAAGTCAAACCCTGAATGAGCTACTATCAAAAATTGTCTCAAATACTGCCAACTTACCTAAAAAAACTACGCAAAACTCAACAATTACCCTAGCGTCAGTTGTTCCCCATCAAAGTGAAATTTGGCAGAATTATCCAAAACTAAATCTAATTAATCTGGAACAAATCCCCTTAAAAGGAATGTACCCCACTTTGGGCATTGACCGCGCTTTAGCTTTATACGGTGCTGGTAAAACTTGGACATTTCCAATTTTAATCATAGATGCAGGTACAGCATTAACCTTTACTGGTGCTGACGCTGAAGAATGTTTAGTTGGCGGTGCGATTTTACCAGGAGTCAAATTACAGCTAACCAGTTTAGGACAAAAAACAGGTCAACTACCACTATTAGAAACAAGCGAAAATACAGCTTTACCGCCCCGATTCGCCCGCAACACCCAAGAAGCAATTTATAGCGGTGTTATTTACAGCTTATTATCAGGAATTAAAGATTATATCACAACTTGGTTAGAATTATATCCTCAAAGTAGGATTGTGATCACAGGAGGCGATCGCCTTTTGCTAACCCATTATCTACAAATCCAACACCCAGAAATAGCCAATGAATTAATAGTAGAAAAAAACCTCATCTTTTGGGGAATCAATCAAATTGTTTACACATCTTAAATAGCCAAGAACTTTGACTAATTATCTGCGTCCATCTGCGTCCATCTGCGTCCATCTGTGTTTAAATATTAACCTCACAGTTTTATTAAGTAAATTTATCCTACAGGTATTGACCCAAAAAATTAACATCGTTGATGAACTTTAATAAAATCCCGAATATCCTCCGCTACCAAACCCGTGCTAGAATTAGTTAAATCATCTGCTGCATGGGCAATCATTTTTAACTCAGCTTTAGGCAATAATTGAGCGTAAGCTTTACTTCTTGCTAAAGCCAGATTTGTATCTTTTCCACCTTGTAAAATTAAACAAGGAATTGATAAAGAATGTAATTTATCTTGTAATAATTCCGCTTCGATTTCTGGCTGTTTGCGTTGAAAAAGTAAATGACAACTTGTAGGATATTGTAAAATATGTTGCCTTAATTGTAAATCTTGGTTGATTTTTTCCTGCCAGCCAAAAATTTCCCAAATAGGACGAAGTAAGCGTAAAATCTTAACTAAAAAAAGCGGATAATTAACCAAACGTTTCATTTTCCGCCAATATTCTTCCTGTTTTTCTACCTTCACACCCTCTGGTGATAAAAGAATTAAACCAGCTACCTGTTCAGGATATTTCACAGCATAACTACTAGCAATCCAACCACCCAGAGAATGACCAACTAAATAAACTTCTTCTAATCTTAAAGCTTGGATAAATTCAGATAAACACTCAACTTGTAAATCTATAGAATGGTGTAAATTGGGATTTTCTGATTCACCAAAGCCTAATAAATCTGGTGCGAAACAATGAATATTTGAACCTAGTAACTCCATTACTGATACCCATTGGCTACTATCCTGCCAAGCACCATGTAAAAAAATTACTGAAGTTCCCTCACCAGATTCACGCCAGAATAACAGACCTTGAGTTAGTTTTCTGCGGGAATTACGAAATAGGGTATTCATCTGAATTTGTGCGTTAACTGTCTACAGATTTCAAATTATAAATTATAGACTTGATTTGAAATTTATAATCTACAAATTCCAATTTTCTCTCTTTCAGATATGCAACTACTAAATTTTACTACTTTTTCTCCTCTTTCTCCTCGTAGTATTTCCAACTTGGAATTATACCTTATGCCAGAGTAGTTAAACCATCCAAATAATCTTTTAATTGCCTAGAATGGTCGTGAGACATATTTGGTTGAGGTAGCATCTCCCTTGGGAATGCTTGAATTTCTAGCACTTCCAGCCTATCTTGCACTTTCATCTCTCCTTGTACATCAGCTTCTATTACAATGCAAATTGAGTGAATACGCGGATCACGATCTGGTGCAGAATACACTCCCACTAAGCGACGAATTTTGACCAATTCTAATCCTGTTTCTTCCTGTAATTCTCGAATAGCAGCACTAGGAACATCTTCACCCCAGTCTACCAAACCACCAGGTAAAGACCATAAACCATCATCTTTACGTCGCACCAAAACAATTCGACCATCTGGTAAAATTGGTATAATTGTAGTTCCGGTAATAGGATGGCGAAAAATCACACCCAATACCGTTTGAAAATATCGCCATAAACCTTGGATCACTGCCACAATTTAAGTAAATAATTTATATGTTGTATTTTTCTGTTTTCCACAGCATGACAAAAACTCAATTAATTTTTATTAATTTAAGTTTGTTCTAATTTACATGGAAACTGAGCCAGATATTCTTACGATTTGCGTAAAATTGATCAATCCTAGCATTGATTTTCAATATGGCAATCATAAATCATTCACCAGTAATCTAGATTGCCTCTTGTATGATCTCCCCAAAAATTTACACATCAAACATGACTGTTAAAACTGATTATGTTTACCAATTTCACAGATTTAAGCAGTTGTGCAAAATTAATTTCCTACGCGGAGTTAGGGAACAGGGAACAGGGAACAGGGAACAGGGAACAGGAAAAGAAGTTGTGTAATTAATTCTGCCTAATTACTTATCACTTGTTCAAGCTGTGCCAATGTCACCAGAAACTACTTGTTAACAAGAATAAATACTATTCTAGCAAAATATAATCCGGGAAAATTAAAGTAAAAATGTGGTTTTGATGAATTTATTAAAATAGGGTAAACATACAGCACGTTTCAAGTAAATGGAGTACAAACTTTAATTAAAAAGATTTATTTTAAAGGCGTTTCACCCCTGCACCGCACTGAGCGCAGTCGAAGTGTTCCCTGTTCCTTGTTTCCACGTTAAGATATCAATAGCAATATTAAGAATTATAGACTTAAGTCTCAATGCCCAATAAATCTATTGACAAAAACAAATCCCGTGTGGTATGTGTGGGGGCTGGTATAGGTGGGCTAACGGCTGGGGCATTATTGGCACATAGAGGTTATGATGTCTTAATTCTTGACCAAGCTTTAGTTCCTGGTGGCTGTGCTTCCACTTTTAAGCGTCAAGGTTTTACTTTTGATGTGGGTGCAACTCAGGTGGCTGGGTTAGAACCTGGGGGAATACATCATCGCATTTTCTCGGAATTAGGTATTGATTTACCCGCCGCTACAAATTGTGATCCGGCTTGTGCGGTGTTTCTGCCAGGGGAAAAGACACCGATTAATGTCTGGCGAGATCCCGAAAAATGGAAAGAAGAGAGACAAAGACAGTTTCCCGGTAGTGAACCATTTTGGCAGTTATTAGCGACTTTATTTAAAGTAAGTTGGCAATTTCAAGGACGTGATCCGGTTTTGCCACCCCGGAATATATGGGATTTATGGCAGTTAGTTAAAGCATTACGTCCAAATACTTTAATTACAGCCCCGTTTACGATTTTAACAGTTGGGGATGCCCTGCGATTGTATGGGTTAGATCATGACCATCGGTTGCGGACATTTTTAGATATGCAGTTAAAACTGTATTCTCAGGTGAATGCGGAGGAAACTGCTTTATTATATGCGGCGACGGCTTTGGCTGTATCCCAAGCGCCGCAAGGTTTATATCATTTACAAGGGAGTATGCAGGTGTTGAGCGATCGCCTCAGCCAATCCCTAGAACAAAATGGCGGTAAACTATTAATGCGCCATACTGTGGAAAAAATCCTCGTAGAAAACGGTAAAACCACAGGTGTAGTAATTAGAAATCAAAAAACTGGGGAAGTCTGGACAGAATCAGCAGATCATGTCATTGCTAACGTCACAGTACAAAACTTAGTCCAGATGTTGGGAGAAAAAGCCCCTTCAGGATATAGCCAACGTGTGAATAAACTCCCCCCTGCTTCTGGTGCCTTTGTGGTTTATTTGGGAGTTGATGCCAGTGCTATTCCTCCCAAATGTCCGCCCCATTTACAATTTATGTATCAAGCTAACGGACAAATAGGGGAAAATAACTCGTTGTTTGTGTCGGTCAGTCATGAGGGAGACGGACGCGCACCCACTGGTAAAGCCACAATTATCGCTTCTTCCTTTGTGGATACAGCCCCTTGGTGGGAAACAGACAATTATCAGAGTTTAAAACAGAAGTATACATTAGAGGCGATCGCTCGTCTTGCTTCCTACTTTTACCTCAAACCCGAAACCATCATTTATGTAGAAGCTGCTACCCCCCGGACATTTGCCCATTACACCGGACGCGATCGCGGTATAGTTGGCGGTATAGGTCAAAGAATCCCCACTTTTGGCCCCTTTGGTTTTGCTAACCGTACACCCATCAAAAACTTATGGTTAGTTGGTGACTCTACCCATCCCGGTGAAGGCACTGCCGGAGTTAGTTATTCAGCATTAACGGTAGTTAGGCAGATTAGTTATTAGGAGGCAGGAGGCAGGAGGCAGGGGGCAGGAGGCAGGGGGAAAGAGAGGAAAGGAAATTTCTTGATATTCTTAGCACTCTGCACTCCGCACCCTTCTACAACCCCTCACCATCTGGTGTAGTCGTTACCTCTGGTGTAGGTTCGGGGGGATTTAGGAACTGTTTCCAAGTGCGAATTTGTGCTTGGGACTCTCGGTAAGTTCCACTATCACGGGGGACTAATTCCGCGATACTAATGGCTCGATTTAAGTCTGAACTGCTTTGATTACGGGCAATTTGTAATATTTGCTGACTCCATTGATCAATCGCTATATTTACATCCATCCGTAAAACATTGCGAGTTGATACCCGATCAGCAATGCGAATCGCCTCTACTAAAGCTTCCGGTGTACCTCCAGCCGCCACTTGTCGGGCTTTCTGCCAGTTTTCCCTGGCGTTAATCTGTTCTTGCCAGCCATCAATCGCTGTTTGGGCTTCTGTGGATAGGGCACGGCCAGAATTAGCAATAGGTTTAGCGGCGTTAATAGCGGCTCTTAAATCACCCGTATCCGCTAACGTCCGGGCTTGGTCTAAATAAGGCTGGTCTTGGACACGCTGAATTGTGCCTTGCCATTGACGGATTCTTCGCCGCGCTTCTGGGTATAATGCCCTACCTACACGAATCCGACTAGCTTCGGCGATCGCTGTTTCTAATGAAGTAATATCTTCTGATAAAGCGATTTGGTTGGCTCGATCTAAATAGGGCTGATCCTCGATAACCTCTACTTGATCTTGCCAGCGTCCGGCTTCTGCTCTTGCTTCTGAGGCACGGGGATGATCGGCGGGAATTAGTTGAGCCTCATAAATAGCAGCAGTTAAGTTGTTAACTGAACCTTGACTGGCTAAATTACGAGCTCTTTCTAAGCGAGCGACATCTTCTATTTCTAATTGCCAACGGGTAATTAATTTTTGGGCTTCAGAATATGTTTCTTTAGAAGGGTCTATTTGTTGAGCTTGATAAATGGCAGCTTCTAAACCGGCAGTCGTGCCGATCCACGCGCTTCTCCTCGCTTCACTTAAAACAATAAAATCATCAATTTCTGCCTGTAGTCCAGCAATTGGCGGAATTTTTCTGGCGATTTCTATGGCTGTATCAGCATCTTGACGCTTGATTCTAGCAGCCGCCAAATCTAGCATTTTCCGCCCAAATACAGGAACTAACTCTTGAGCTTTTTGATATAAATAACTGTCAGATTTAACAGATTGAGCTAATTCAATAGCTTCTAAAATTTTATCTGGTACACCGCTTCTAGCCAGCCTTTCAGCTTGATAGAGTTTATCACCATCTTCCTTAGCGGAGACAATAATCCGATTTAGTTGATCATATCTGGTACTAGCCCAATATTGATTATCTAACCGGAGTAGTTTCGATGCCACCATAAAAGCCGACTGCGATCGCCTTTGTTTGAGCTCCTCTATAGCTTCATCATAGATACTTTCAGCCCTACTCCAGATTTGCTGCCATTTAGCAATTCTCTCTTCTACCAATTGACTCACTGGTAAATCTGAGGGGATTTGCCTAGCTGTAGCGATCGCTTCTTCTAGGTTTCCCGCTTGGAAGCTTTCATTCGCCAACTTTAAAATATCTTCCGACCACAATTCTAGATATTGATTGATTCTGCCCCGTAAAGGGTGGTCTGGTGGTAATTCTTTCACCAAAGCGATCGCTTGCAGTAAATCATCTACCGTTTGTTTAGAAGCCGCTAATTGGGCGCAGTGTAGCCGCATGGACGCACTAGCCAACGGCCAAAAAATAGACGGACAGTTAGGTGCTGATGGCAATTGTAACAGCATCGAAATTGACACAAAACCAATTCCGCCAGAAACCAACGTCACAATAATTGACCATAGTACCCAGCTTTTCGTCCAGCGTGGTATTTTTTCCGTAAAACTACCGCCTTTAAAAGTATTTTTTGAATCTATACTTTTCCTTTTTTTACCTTTAACTGACTTAGAACCAGCACCCAGAAAATCAAATTGTTCATCTCCCCCAGAAGGTGGATAATTTGCATCTCTGGCGCTGTTTGGGGACAAATGATCTGGAATATCCCTCTCTGTCATTGCTCACACCAAAGTAAAAAGTGATTTAATAACAATCTGTTGTAGATCGATATTGATAATTAGGCTGTTGCTATAATAACTTTCTCCAGGAAAAACAGCCATATAGGGCTAATTTCACCCACTCCCACCAGATTACTATTTTTTGAATAAATTTTCTGCTGGTACAACAAAGCAGGGAGGCAGGGGGGCAGAGGGGCAGAGGGGAAAGAAAAAAGAATTAATTTTCTATTACCTATTACCTATTGCCTATTGCCTATTGCCTATTACCTATTGCCTGTTCCCTGTTCCCTGTTCCCTAATGACTATTTAACCCAAAGCTGATGATTCTGCCTGCAAATCAACAATTAACTGGGCTAAATGGTCACTACTCGCTTGATAGACCTCACCACAAAAATCACAAGTTGCCTCAGCACCATCATCTTTAATGATCATGTCTTGTAGTTCAGCTTCACCCAAAATTTTTAACGCACCCAAAACGCGATCAAAGGAACAGCCACAATGAAAGCGTAACATTTGACGCTCTGGGAATATGTGTAAATTCATATCTCCCAGCAAATCATGAAAGATTTCTGTTAATGTTTTCCCAGCCTGCAACAGTGGCGTAAATCCTGATAAAGCTCCCACCCTTGATTCTAAAGTCGCCACTAAAACCTCATCTCTAGCCGCCTTTGGCAATACCTGAACCAATATTCCCCCAGCTGCTGTTACTCCTTCTGATCCGACAAACACACCTAACACTAAAGCTGAAGGAGTTTGTTCAGAATTTACTAAGTAGTGCGCCACATCATCACCAATTTCACCAGAAACTAGCTGCACTGTACTAGAGTAAGGATATCCATAACCCACATCCCGCACCACATACAAATAGCCACTTCCCACAGCACCACCCACATCCAGCTTACCTATACTATTTGGAGGTAACTCTATCACTGGGTTGCCTACATAACCACGCACAGTCCCATCTAACCCCGCATCTACCAAAATACCCGCCAAAGGGCCATCACCTTTAACTCTTACATTCACCCTAGAACCAGCCCGTTTCATATTAGAAGCCATCAATAAACCGGCGGCCATTGTCCGTCCTAGTGCGGCTGTAGCTACATAGGATAGCTTATGACGTGTCCTTGCTTCTTCTGTTAAACGTGTGGTGATCACACCCACCGCCCGAATACCGCCATCGGCTGCTGTAGCGCGAATTAACTGATCCGCCATGATAACCCTTACAAATCTTAACAACTTAACTTTTTCTATTTTAAGTTCTTTGCCGAAATGAAAGCGGGATAGTCATCATTAGAGTACAGCAGGGAACAGGGAACACTTCGGCTGCGCTCAGTGCGGTGCAGGGAACAGGGTTGAAAGTCTCTTTGTATAAGGGTTCGTCCCAAAAATTTTTACCTCATTTACCTGAAACGGGCTGTAATTTCTCTAGTTTTTTGTTGTAAAATTATCTTTTTTCCTCAGTAATATCCGATTTATAAAGTTACCAATTGCTATAATTAGTACAATTTATTAAGATCGTAGGTAAATGGTCAGGCAATTTCCTCTGATTGGATTATAAATAAATATATGCTAGGAACTTTTCAAAAAAGCCAAATCCGTATTGAAATAGCGGCTTCTGCTGATGCTATTCACGATAGTCTGCTGCATCCCGAAAAACTACAACAATGGCTGTTAGGACAAAATTTTACATCAGGAATGCCGGATAAACTCACCACCGGGTCTAAATTTACCACTCGCACAGGGCTAATTGAAATCTATCATCACGTTGATGTGGCTAAAACCAACTGTGTGCGCTTAATTTTAAGTGGTGGAATTGATGGTTTTCATGAATGGTACTGGGGAGAAGGTTGGGTACAATCTCGTTTAGAAGGTGTATCTCTACTACCTTTAAATTTAGGTCAAACTCTCAGTTTATTAAGTTTACGTCAATTTCTCGCAACCCAAAAAAGCTAATCATTTAGGGACGTTCCCTAGAACGTCTCCACAGAAAAATTTTGGATTGCTGGATTTTGGATTTTCAACTATCCACTTTCAAATTAATTTTAATGTTTACTAGACTTAACTATCAATACTGAACAGTTTGCTTCTTCCATCACTTGGTTACTAACTGAACCCAAAACAATACGCTTCATTCCTGTTAAACCACGACTACCAATTATAATTAAGTCAGCTTTATAAATATTAGCTAACCTAATTATTTCCTCTGCTGGATCTCCTGTAACGATTTCTAAATCACTTTGAACTGGTATTTTCTCTTGATAAGATTGTAGTTGCTGTTCAATATGAAAATAAGAAAATTTGGGAGACTCAGACTGAGGAATATCTGCGGGTAACTGCATTTCTGATTCGGTGGTAGGAAATACATGACAGAGAATCACTTTAGTGTCTGGCAATAACACTAAATAATCTAATGTCTCAATTACCCTTTCTGCGATTTCCGAACCATCTAGAGCTATCAAAATTGTTTTTAGCACCGCTCTTGTCTCCTCAAGAGTATCCTCAATAATAAACAGCAAAGGAAAATTATTGGTGTTTTTACCAACAATTTCCCAGATTTTGAAATGAATTTGCTTAAATTACAAACCTTACAGCCCGTTTCAGGTAAATGAGGTACAAATTTTTGGCACAAACCCTTATACAAAAAGACTTTCATCCCTGTTCCCTGTTAAGAGTTCCCTGTTAAGAGTTCCCTGTTAAGAGTTCCCTGTTCCCTGCTGTAAGTTTGTACTTATCAAGTCAATTTTGCCAACCGTATAAAGTAAAAAAATGTATTAAAATTTACTCTTCTTTTTGAACGCGGCGGCGAACTGAATCAGCGTGAGAAGGTAGACCTTCAGCTGTAGCTAAGGTATCTATGGCATTAGCAACTTTTTTCAGTGCGGTTGGCGAGTATTGAATAATACTGGAGTGTTTGAGGAAGGTTTCAACGCCTAAAGCAGAAGCATAACGAGCAGCACCAGAGGTGGGTAAGGTGTGGTTAGGGCCTGCAAGGTAGTCCCCTACGGCTTCTGGTGTGGAAGAACCCAAGAATATAGCCCCTGCATGACGAATTTGGGGTAATAAGTCCCAAGGTTCACTAACTTCTAGTTCTAAATGTTCGGGGGCAAATTCATTAGATAGTTCTGCGGCTGCGGCTAAAGATTCCACAATCACGATCAAACCATAATGAGCGATCGCTTTTTCTGTGTCTATCCGTCGCGGATGGTCTATTAACTGTCTTTCTACTGCCACCTGGACATTTTTGGCTAAAGCTGCATCTGTAGTTAATAATATCGCCGCCGCCATTGGATCATGTTCCGCTTGGGCTAACAAGTCACAGGCTACATGGACAGGATTAGCCGTTTCATCGGCAATAATCAACACTTCGCTAGGTCCCGCTAATGAATCAATTCCCACAGTCCCATAGACTAGCTTTTTGGCTAAGGTAACATAAATATTACCCGGCCCACTAATTACGTCTACTTTGGGAATGGTTTCTGTCCCATAAGCTAAAGCCGCGATCGCCTGTGCGCCGCCAATCCGATAAATTTCTTGTATCCCTGCTTCTTGGGCTGCTACTAATACAGCCGGATTAATGCCTTTGCCGCTTCCTGGTGGTGTTACCATCACCTTTCGCGGTACACCCGCTACTTTCGCCGGAATAGCATTCATTAACACTGTACTTGGATAGGCCGCCCGCCCACCAGGTACATATAAACCTGCTCTATCTACAGGGGTATAGCGTTTGCCCAGCACTACTTCATCGTCGCCGAAATGTACCCAGCTTTTTGGTACTCGCTGACGGTGAAAGGCTTCAATTTGACGGCAAGCTAACCGAATGGCCTCCAACAAATCTTGTGATACTTGTTGATAGGCAGCATCTAGTTCTGAGCCTGTAACTCTCAGTTCTTCTGGCTTCAAGGTTTGGTGGTCAAATTCGGCTGTGTAATGCAATACAGCTTTATCGCCTTGGCGTTTTACCGCTTGCAACACTTCCCTGACCGTTGCCTCTTTGTGAAGCACTTGTTCATCGTGGGTGCGATCGCAGATTCGTTGTAGCTCTGCTCTAACGTCTGCCTGCTGAGTAATAATTCGCAGCATGGAGTAAGGACAATGCCAAAATTAGAATATGCTTTCTTGAAAATTTGTCTCGCTGTTCACTTTTAGGGTGGGCAGCGAACCCTCATTCTCTTCTCTAGCTTAACCTGGATTTTTTTTTGATACTTCCAAGGTTTCCAGCATTTTTATATTGCTGGTTAAGACATTTTTTCTCAGTCCGATGGGCTTAATTAGCTTCACGGCAGGGAGCAGGTTAGTCTGTTCCTACTACCCCTATACCTAATTTTTCTACCTAGTGGGTCGAAACAGTAGGTTCTGAGTTGGTGTTTTACTCATATTCTGAATTAATGAGCTTATTTCCGTGCAGATACAATATTTTGCATCTTTACGTTTTATCTCACATTTGCATCTAAAGATTTTTTAGGAAATAACTTCCTAAAATGAAAGATGCTCATCAGTGGAAGATGTTTATTGGTTTGAATATCTTATCTTAACGCATTTCGCACACAGCCAACAGGAAATTCAGAAGAGGTGCAGGGTGCGGGAACAGGGAACAGGGAACAGGGAACAGGGAATAGGGAATAGTCATTAGTTATTCTTTTTAACTTTTGACTTTCCCCTCTGCCTCCTGCCCCCTGCCTCCTGCCCCCTGCCTCCTGCCCCCTGCC
>DATGXB010000254.1:0-12780 GCA_035299225.1 Nostocaceae cyanobacterium
GCCCCCCTACCCCCTGCCCCCCTACCTCCTGTGACAAGTATCATATTCATAGTTAAGAACTCATGGCATATTTTATCTAAATAACTTTCTATGTAGGAATAAAGAATGAATAATAGACAAAGACAGGGTTTAATTTTAGTAGTTGACGATATTACTAGCAACCTAGAAATTATTTGTGACTTATTAATCAATGCCGGCTTTCAAACTGTCACCGCTTCAAATGCCGACAGTGCATTACGGAAAATTAATACTATCTTACCTGACTTGATTTTATTAGATGTCATGATGCCAGGAATAGATGGATTTGAAACTTGTAGAAAGTTAAAAGAAAATCCCCAAACTAGCGATATTCCAGTAATTTTCATGACTGGTATTACTGATAATGAAAGCAAAATAAAAGGTTTTAATTTAGGTGCAGTTGATTATATTATTAAACCCTTTCAACCAGAGGAAGTATTAGCTCGCATCAAAACCCAGATGCAGTTGCACAATTTGAACAAAAATTTAGAAATGGAAGTGGCAAAAAGAACTGCCGAGCTTTCCCAAGCATTAAAAGAACTACAAGGTTCACAATACCAACTAATACAAAAAGAAAAAATGTCAGCTTTAGGTAATTTAGTTGCTGGAGTTGCTCACGAAATTAACAATCCAATGGGCTTTATTGCCGGAAATCTACAACCAGCAATTGAGCATATTCATGATTTATTTAGGGTAATTGACCTTTATCAAAAATACTATCCTGAACCGATACCAGAACTATCTGAGGAATTAGCAGAAATAGATTTAGAATATTTACGTGATGATTTACCTCATTTAATCTCTTCCATGCAAGAGGGTGTCAAGCGCATTCGCAATATCAGTTCTAGTTTACGGGACTTTTCTAGAGCAGATAGCGATCGCAAAACTGCCTTTAATATTCATGATGGCATTGACAATACACTATTAATCCTCAAACATCGCTTAAAAGCAACCTCAGACCGTCCCGAAATTCAAGTAATTCAAAATTACGGTAATTTGCCTTTAGTAGAATGTTTCCCCGGACAAATAAATCAAGTTTTTATGAATATATTGGCTAATGCCATTGATGCTATAGATGAGTTAGGAGATAAAACTGATTTTCAAGATATTAAAAATTATCATCAGCCAAAAATTTGGATTCACACCTCACTTAATCAAAATTCAACAGCAACTATCATTCGGATAAAAGATAATGGTGTCGGAATGTCCGAGGAAGTTAATCACAAAGCTTTCGACTATTTATTTACTACTAAACCCGTAGGTAAAGGTACAGGTTTAGGATTATCAATTACTCATCAAATCGTTGTAGAAAATCATGGAGGTTCTTTAAAATTCAACTCCATCAAAGGTATAGGTACAGAATTTATGATTGAAATACCATTGAAATAAAAGCCCTTGTAATTAATTTATTCAAATTTAAACTAATTAAGAAGTAATGGGTTAAGTAGCATTGTAGCAGGTGACTATTATTATAAACTATTTTATAGATAAAGTTATACAAATTTTATGTAAATTTTATAACTTTTATCCTGTTGCCAATAATGTCTTGACAAAGACCACAAATTTATATAGGGACTATGTTTTTATGCGTTCAAATCAAAAGATTTACTGATAAATAAAAATAATATAGAAAGAAATAATACAATACAAACCTATTGTTTCAACCTATCAATAGCCAAAATCATTTAGTTGTAATTTTACCGAAGTATTGCTGACCACTTTGTAATAAAAATGTCACTAAAAAAAAGGAAATTTTGGCATTGAAAATTAGCAGAGGCGTGTTAAGGTTTTATTCTCCTATAAGTTCCCTTGGTGCTTCGACCTATGCATCTGCAATATTTACAACCACAACATATCGAAGAACTCGTCAATGGCAGTGGCATAGATATCAACTTGACGCAGCTAAATTTTCAGTCGCTTCAAGGCTTAAACACCTACGAATATCTCCTCATTTCGGACAAACTCCCACGCACTAATACTGGCATGATCAGAAATGCTTTGTTAATGCGTTATGCTCATATTGCTGAGGGTGGTTGGTGGTGTGCCGGACTCGACCCCTTTAATAATTGGTCTACTATGGAATGGGGATGTTTTAAACCTAACCAACCACGACAAAATCAAAAAGGTAAATCTATTAAATATGAACATCCCCCCAGCACTCCAACCAGAATATTTTGTTTACGTGTCCCTCTACAAACTTGGCAAAAAATAGCTCAACGCTATCATATTCCCATGCCAGAAAATATCACCATTAATGATAGTGGTGAAGCCGTAGGTTTTTGGCCTTGGGTCATAGAACATAATTTACCTATAATTATTTGTGAAGGGGTGAAAAAAGCCGCATCATTATTAACAATAGGCTATGTAGCAATAGCTATTCCTGGTATTACTAGCGGTTATCGAGTTGTTAAAGATGAATTTGGTAAAATTACCCGTCGTCAACTGATTCCAGATTTAGCCGCATTCGCTACCCCAAAACGCAGTTTTTATGTTTGCTTTGATTTTGAAACTCAAAGTAGAAAAATTGCTGCTGTTAATAATGCCATTTCTCAACTTGGTTGTTTATTTCAACAACACAATTGCCATGTTAAAGTTATTGAATTACCAGGACTAGAAAAAGGTGTAGATGAATTTATTGTTGCTAAAGGTGAAACAGCTTTTGATAAAATCTATCGCCAAAGTATTGATTTAGAAGTTTATATTGCCCAAACCAAACCCCATACAGAATTAACAATTCCGGCAGCATTAACCGTTAACCGTCAGTATTTAGGTGATGTCCCTTTTCCTACTTCTGGTTTGGTGGGGGTAAAATCCGCCAAAGGCACAGGTAAAACTACAGCGTTGCAAGCCGTTGTTAACCAGGCAAAAACTAGAAATCAATCTGTTTTATTAATTACTCACAGAATTTTATTAGGTCGTTTTTTATGCGAAACTATTGGTATTAATTGGGGTATTGAAAAAGAACTAACTTACTCTAATCCTAAATCTTATGGTTTATGTGTTGATTCGATTTGGAAATTAAACCCAGAAGAATGGCAAGGTGCAATCTTAATTTTAGATGAAGTTGAACAATCTCTATGGCATTTACTCAATAGTAGCACTTGTAAACAAAAGCGAGTAAAAATTCTTAGTATATTCCAACAATTAATTTCTACAATTTTAACTACTGGCGGTTTAATTATTGCCCAAGATGCTGATTTATCAGATGTTTCTCTAGAATATTTACAAGGTTTGTCAAGAATTAAATTAACACCTTGGATACTGGTAAATGAATGGAAACCGGCTAAAGGTTGGGATGTATCTTTTTATGATTGTCCAAACCCAACTCCAGTAATTCACCAGTTAGAGTTAGATTTAATTGCTGGGAGAAAATGTTATGTGACAACTGATAGTAGGGCTGGACGTTATAGCTGTGATACAATTGACAGTTATTTAAAAGAACGTTTAGAAAAATTACGTCGTCAATTTCCCCATACTTTAGTAGTGAGTAGTCATACTACGAATACTCCTGGACATCCAGCAGTAGATTTTATTGCTGATGTGAATGAAAAAATAACTGATTATGATGCAGTGTTTGTCACTCCCAGTTTAGGGACAGGAATTAGTATTGATGTCCAGCATTTTGATCGTGTTTATGGCATTTTTCAAGGGGTAATTCCTGACTCAGAAGCACGTCAAGCATTAGCTAGAGTTCGGGATGATGTCCCCCGTGTGGTTTGGTGTGCTAAACGAGGTTTGGGGTTAATTGGCAGTGGCAATACTAACTATAGATCCTTAGCTGATTGGTATCAGGAAAACCAAAAAGAAAATTTAGCTTTGTTGAGTCCTCTCCGCAAAATAGATGTAGATTTACCTTTGACTTATGACCCGATTCATTTACGTACTTGGGCAAAATTAGCCGCTAGGGTTAATGCTTCGATTCGTCTATATCGCCAATCTTTAGAAGATGGTTTAATTACAGATGGGCATCAAATTCAAATGCGGAGTAATGAGGTTCACAATAATATTATTCGTGATTTACGTTTAGCATTTTTCGCTACTGATAAAAATGATGTGGAAACTCGGCAAAGGCTAATTTTAGAAATTGTCAAGGTGCAAAAAGATTGGTCACAACGTCGTCAAAAAGCTAAGGATATTAAACGCAAAATTCAGGAAATTAAGCAACAAAATCAATTATTAGCAGCGAAGGCTGTAGCAGATGCCAAGGATATTGATTATGTGGAATATGAGCATTTATCGGCTAAACATTCTTTAACTAATATGGAACGTCAACAATTAAATAAATATGTTTTAAGAGAAAGATACGGGATTGAGGTAACACCTTGGTTAAAGATGCAAGACGATAAGGGCTATTATGGACAATTATTAATTCACTATTATTTGACTCATGAAAGTGAATATTTCCACATTCGAGATCAGCAGGAATGGCAACAGCAGTTATACTGGGGTGATGGTAAGGTATTTTTGCCTGATTTAAAGACTTATACATTAAAGGTGGAGGCTTTGAGAACTTTGGGAATGCTGCAATTTTTAGAATCAGATCGGGTATTGAGTGAAAGTGATGCTGATGTGATTTGGTCAAAAAATGCGGTGATCCAAAGTAGTAAGCATATTAAGCGTATCCTGGGTGTTGATTTGGTGAAGGGACAGAAAATAGTTTCGGGAATTAAGATTTTGAGTCGGCTTTTAGGTTTGTTAGGTTTGAAGTTGCGACAAGTTAATGATGGCTATCAAGTTGATTTAGAATCTCTGAATGATGGTAGGGATCAAATATTTGCAGTTTGGCGACAACGAGATGAGTTGATGTTAGCTAAGTTGAAAGTGTCTGAAGGTGAAAAGGTTGAGGTAGTGGCGGTATAAGATGAAAATTATTAACTTGTCAAATATTGATTTTGAGTGAATGGGAAAGACTGCTGTTAGAGAATATGCTAGAATTGTTGATGTTAAAATTCAATTTTTTTAGTATCTCTAAATTTAGATTCCAAATTATTATCAAATGGCTGAAAGTCTTTTCAATCAAGGATTAAATAAGTTTTCGCAAGGGGATTATTTAGGGGCGATCGCTCTTTTTGACCAAGTTCTACAATTAGATCCTAGTCTGGGTGAGGTCTATCACCAGTTAGGTAGTGCTTATCTGGCTTTGGGTAACTACGATCAGGCGATCGCTAATTTCCATCAAGCCTTATCTTTAAATCAAAATACACAATCTGATTTAAGTACAGCTTTACATTATCGGGGTTTAAATCAGCTTGAACGCGGAAATCATCAGCAGGCAATAGCAGATTTTCAAACAGCTTTAGATTATTATCCTGATTTTGCAACAGTTTATAGCAATCGTGGTAATGTTTACTATATTTTAAATAGATATACAGAAGCTATTGAGGATTACAATCAAGCAATTCGCTTAAATGCCAATTTCGCCGCAGCATATCATAATCGGGGTAATTGTTATTATGCGTTGGGAAACTATCAAGAGGCGATCGCTAATTACAATTATGTGATCCAACTCAACCCCAATTTTGCACAAGCTTATTATAACCGGGGTTTGGTTTTGTCCCGATTGCAAAAGTATCAACAGGCAATTACGGATTTTAACCAAGCTTTACAACTGCATCCCGATGATGTCCAAGCTTTATGTGAACGGGGTTTGCTGCGTTACACTTTGCAGGATTATCCAGCCGCATTAGAGGACTATAACCGCGCTTTACAGTTAAATCCCACCTTCACAAAAGTTTACCATTTACGCGCCCAGGCACATCAGCAATTAGGCGATTATGAAGGAGCAATCACAGATATTAATATCTTGTTACAACTCCAACCAGATTTAGCAGAAGGATATAGCGATCGCGCCGGGTTGCGTCGTCAGTTGGGAGATTATCAAGCAGCAATCACAGATTATACTCAAGCCTTACGGATAAATCCGCATTTAGCAATTGCCTATTATGGACGGGGGATTGCACGGGAAGCCATACAGGATTTATCAGGGGCAGTTGCCGATTATTCCCAAGCTATCAGTATTTTACCGGACTTTGCCGCCGCCTATTGCGATCGCGCCAATGCTCGGAGGTTGTTGGGAGACAACCACAACGCCATCAAAGATTACAATCAAGCCATAAAACTTAATCCAGATTTATTAGAAGCTTATTACAATCGGGGGATTACTCACTACAGCTTACAGGATTTTACAGCTGCGATCGCCGATTATAGCCAAGCTATCCGCCTCAATCCTGAAGTAGCGAGATTTTATAGCGATCGCGCCAACGCTTATTTTGCCCTGCAAAACTATCAAAAAGCCATAGAAGATTACAATCAAGCAATTATTCTCAACCCCAATCTAGCCCAGGATTGGTTTAATCGAGGACGCAGTTATTCACTTTTAGGAAAATTTGAAACTGCTTTAAAAAATTTAAACCGCGCCTTAGAACTACAACCACGTTGGGCTGCTGCTTATCTGCTACGTGCCGATATACAGCGAGTCTTAGAAAATCATCAAGCCGCCAAAATTGACTTTCACAAAGCCGCCGATTTATATGAACAAGCAGGCAATACACAATACTATCAGCAAATTATTAACCTGATTAGACAACTTTAGTAACCGTATTTATGCGAATTTTGCAATCAAGACATGATATTATTGCAAATAAAACTTAAAAAAATCTCAAAAGCTGTCATCATGAACAGTAATAAGGTTCATAGTGTAGTTGTAGATGCAATTGGCGGATAAACATCAATAATCCGCCTATTTATTCTTTGAACTCATAAGTAGTCGTGTAAAATTAATTTTCTACGTAAAGCAAGGAAACAGGGAACACTTCGACTGCGCTCAGTGCAACGCAGGATTGAAACTCTTTGAGCATCAAGCTTGATCACCCATGTTTGTACTTGATTGATTGGCGGTTTAATGTATGTATTTCTGATTGATGAAGATAATGATGATTCGTGCGTTAGGAAACGCACGCTACAGGGTAATACCATTTTACTTTAATAATGATACAAATACTCTCAAGAGGACATGGCATTGCCATGTCCCTACACTCAATCTATAAGTATCATCGTTTTTGGGAAATGGTATAAGATGCGTCCCCTAACACATCAAGAATCTATTAAACAGATAGCCAATGATAATGTATTTGCACAGTGCATAAGTCCTAATTAAATGATGTTGCTGGGAAAAACACTCATAGTTCTTAACAGACTAGCAAATTTAGTATCAGGTGGGAGCTTAAATTGATTGCGTCCCCTTCATCACCTTTTCTCCTGTAGGATATGTAATTCCCTGTTTTGGTTCAATAGTAATCATCACTGAAGTAGTATTTTCCCAGTTGGCGATAGGTATTTTTAACATGACCTTACCCTGAGAATCTGGGGTAAAGGTAGCACAATCTACTTTTTTATTTTCCACAAATGCCCACATTCGATATACTTTACCTTGGGGTAAAGGAGTTAAATTTTGCAGAGTTAAAAATGCAGCTTGAGACTCAGGAGTAATCACTAAACTACCAGAAGCCGGAACTTGTGGACTCATTCCTTTGAGAGTGAGAAAACGATTATTTGGCTGATTTAGCATCTCTACAACTTGCTGATAGGTAGATAAATTAGATTGACTAGCCTGCATTTGTGATTGGAGAGAGTTCTTTTCTTGAGTAGCACTAGCTAATTGTTGCCGTAAACTATAATTTTGCCAACCTAAACCACCTAGTAAAACGGCTGTGATACTTGCGGTTGTTGCTAATATTAGCCGTTGGGGATAGTAATTTTGAGGTGAAAAAGTGGATTTTTGGGAAATTTGGGTTTCCGTCTGGGGGAGAGTTGGGGATTCATTGACAGCTGCTTGAAGAATACGCGATCGCATATTCTGGGGAGGGAGACTTTCCGGTAAAGATAGGGGTAGCAACGCTAATGTAGCCTGTAAACTATTAACTTCTGCTTCTAACTCTGGATGGGATTTTAAATGTTGCTGTAAATATTCGGTTTCTGCTGGTGTTAAATCACCTAAAACATAACCAGCTAATAAGGTTTCTATATCTAAAGGTTGTTCAAAGTTATTCATATCCGTTGCTACTCCACTAAATCATCCAAGAGTTTTCTCAGCTTTAATAGTCCCTGACGCGATCGCGTTTTCACCGTACCTAGAGGGATATTTAACCGTTTAGTTATTTCCCCTTGGCTGAGTCCCTGATAGTAAGCCATTTCTAAAATTTGCCGTTGATTATCAGGGATTTGTTTTAATGCTTCACCAACTCGTTGTTGAATTTCGCTGAAAGTAGCGGTTTCCATCAAATTATCTGAAGAGTTTGTAGGAAGATTGTTTTCCCATTGTGTGATTAGTTGTTGTTGCGATCGCTTTTGACGGATGCGATTAATAGCCCTGGTTCTCGTAATAGTCATCAGAAACACCACCATTGAACCGCGACTGGGGTCATAATTACCACCCTTCCAGAAAGCTAAAAACACCTCTTGCGTCAAGTCTTCTGCTTCCGTAGCATTCCCCAAAATCCGCAACGCCAAACGATAAACAGCCTCACCATAGCGATCGTAAATTTCACCCAAAGCTAGACTGTTACCCGCTTGTAAAGCTTGATAGATTTCCGCGTCTGTTTGGTTAGATAAACTCATTTCCCCATAACCAACTGAGGGCTGTAAATGCTCAAATACTTTAGCATTTTTTTGGTACGTGATGTTCATATAGCAGTCTGTTTAATTCGTAAATTTACTGCTGCAAGAATTAAACCTAAATTACAAAAACCAACTAATTCCATTATATAAATAATATCCCCCTGCTAATATTAAAGCTACACTTCCTAAACGAATCACCAAATCAGATTTATACAGAAAAACCCGACTTTGTTTCACCAGTCCCGTAAACAAACTAGCGAAGAAAATCACAGCAGTATATCCCAAACCATAACTTATTAAAGTTACTGTACTAATTAATTGTGAACCTGTGGAAGCGGCTGCGGCTATCACCGCAAACAACACCGGACTAGAACAAGGAGAACTCACCAAAGCAAAAGTTAAACCCACACCATAAGGGCCAGGAATTGGTAAAGATATATGAGTTTTGGGTAAAGGTAATTTGAATAACCCCGCAAAACTAAAACCCATCAATAGAATAATTGCACCTGCCACCACATTAATATGTCCGCGAAATTCAACTAAAACTGCTGATGCAAAAGCCGCAAATAAACCCAGCAAACTAAATACCGTAATCACTCCTAAAACAAACTGACTAGCTTTAAAAAATGCATCCCGTCGAGAATCAATTTTTAATGTCCCAATATAGCTAAGATTAACTGGCAACATAGATAAAATACAAGGAGAAATACTAGCAATTAAACCACCAATCAAAGCCAGTGGTAATAAAACAAATGGATTATTTGTATTTTGCGATTCCAACCATTGTTGATAAGGATTTTCGATCTGAGAAACCAACTCAGTTAAACTTTGTTCCCAACTACCAAAATGCGGATAGGCTAAAGCTAAGAGAACACCGCCCACAAACAGAATAGCCAGTAATTGCAATTTTGAAAATCGCTTTTTAGGTGTTTGTTGATGAGGTAAATCTTCAGCAACGACAAGATTAGATTGAGGTTCTTTATCAGAAATCATGATTATTTCCTAATTGAATTGATAAAAGTGGCGTTGCATAATTGCGGAATGATTTTTGAGTGTAGAGACGTTCCATGGAACGTCTCTACAATGGTTTTGGATTTATGCAAAATCATTTTCATCCCTAACATCAGCAACGCCTGATAAAAGTATGTGTAGGGTAGGCATTTGTCTCTAAAACACCAAATAGAAATGAAAAGATGGGTGTTGCATAATTGCGGGATGAAATTGTAATGTTCAATATTGAAAACCTTTGTCTTTGTGCCTTTGTCTTTGTGCCTACCCTGCGGGAACGCCTGCGGCGAATGCGCCTTTGCGTGAGTATTTTTCAAAAATCTAATCGTAATAGGGACACAGCATTTAAAAAAGGTTCTCTTGGGTTTATGGTGAGAATGTATCATAGTGATAAAAAAGTAATTGGTTAGCAAAAGCTGAAAGCCTTGATATTGCTAATTAATTAGTTTTACTTATCACTCAGATCCCAAGAGAGCCTTAAAAAATTGCAAAACCAAGAACTATCCAGCCGTGTCCACTGCCTAATTATTTTTTGCTAATTTGAGAAATAGCCTGATTCAAAGCCACAACATAATTATTTTTATTAGTGTTTTTAGTAAACTGCTTTACAATTTGACCTGTAGCGGGGTCAATAATTACAACCGTTGCATTTCTAGTTTTATAATTAGCAAAGAAACCACCAAGCCCTAACTGTCTAGCCTTTGCTTCCGCAGCTTGAATAGTTGACTTATTAGTGATATCAAACTTGACAAAATTAGCCTTATTACCATAGTCCTTTTGTAAAGACTTCATCATTGGTGAAATAGAACGACAAGCCGGACACCAATCAGCATGGATTTCCACAACTACTGGTTTACCTTGGAGTTTTTTAGCTAACGGAGTTCTAGCTTGAGCAATTCTAATTTCTTGAGCATAAGCCACACTATTATCTTTAAAAAATGTGGTAACTGTAATACCAGTAGTAACAGCTAGGCCAGAGAAAATTAGACCCAGCGCAGAACGTGAGTTAAGAACAAATTTCATAGTTTTGATTTCCTGTCTCGATTGGCTTTCATTTGATATACAAAGCTCAAGCCAAAATGGATTTATCCCACCAGAAAATTTTTTTAAAACTTTTTCACTCACTTAGTCATACTGTATAAACTGTAACAATTGCGCCTCAACACTGGAAAATTTGACCCCAAAGGTGGAACGATGTACCCTAAAACCTAGAACTCCGAGTCCATAGCATTTCACTATAGTAGTTAATAATACAAACACATTGAGAAGACACGACAAAGCTATGTCTGTACACTGAATCTATATGTATTATAATTTTTGTAAAACAGTATAAGATAGTGAAATATAATTTATGTCTGATAATCACCCAAGCATTAAACAAAAGATGTCCTTGATGAAAGGATGGAAAGCTGAGACTGTAATTAATGCTCCACAACAACTTGTATGGGAGCAAGTTACGAACTTTGAAGCTTATTCAGATTGGAATCCTTTTGTAATTAAAGCATACGCCGATTTTAAAATTGGGGCAAAAATTAGTTTTTTAGAAGACCTCCAGAAATTTGGTCAGCATTGGCTCAATGCTCAATTTTTGTCTATTGATCCGCCTTATTCTTTTGTCTGGCAAGGGCATTTTGCAGCTACTTTTCTCTTCACAGTACGCCATTCATTCATTTTTGAAGCCATCAATGAATACCAAACTCGATTTACTCAAGTACATGAAAACTCTGGTTTACTCATTCCTTATTTGGCTTGGCGGGGTGTTTATGTTGTCAGTCATCAAGGCTATCTCAATTACAACCAGGCACTAAAAGAACGCTGTGAGGATATAGTTGCAAATTCCTCACAAACTTAAGTAATATTGTTTCAACCAAAATTCACTTTTTATAAATCAAAAACACCGAACCAATAGGGCCTAAATTTTCCACATAAGTTTTATTATTGTAAAATAAACCCGGAGACATCCCACCATCAAATAAAATTCCCTCTTGAATACTGCCTAAACAATTATTTTTGGCAATACCTGTTAACACATCATCAAATTGATTCGGGAATAACTCTTGATTATTTTCTGAAACTTGAATATCAGAATTAGCTTTGACATCATTTACTAAAAAAATTACATATCCTTGACTGGTAACTGCTGCCATTGACCGATTTCTTGCCCCTTTACAAGCAAATTCCCCTAATGCTTTACAAATATCTTTAAATTTTCCCTGTTGATAAAACCTGCCATTTCCTCCCACCAAATTGTAATTTAAAATGCTCTCTCTTCTGCGTCCTGTGCCGATTGTCGCCCGTCTTTGGCGAGGATTTCCGCCGGAAATACCAAAGGAGGAACGTCTATTTTTAAAATCTCCTGAATATTCTACTCCTCTGGAAATATTTAAACCTTGGGGCTTATCTTTTGGATCTATATAATCAGCGTTAATTGCGGCAATCGGTGATTTACCATCTAATTGAGAATTTTCATCTGAGATAATTTCACTAAATCGTTTTGCTACATATTCCCGGCGAAATCTGCCTCTAGAATCTTTAGCATAAATTTTATGAGCTAATCCCACATTAACTTTAAAATCTAATGCTGGCGATTGAGGATTAAAAATAATTACATGATTAATACCTTTATTGTATCTTTCACCCCGATTATTAGTTTTAAAAAATTCAATACTAAAATTAGGATTTTGACCGGGACAACTGGCAGCTTGTCGAGGTGCAGAATTAGCCACCTTATCTAAACAACCAGATAATAAAAGGAGGCAGAAGGCAGAGAGAAGTCTGAGCGGCGGCTTCCGCCGATCAGAACTTCGGAAAGGCAGGAGGCAAGAGGTAAGAAAGCTGAATTTGTCAGCTTGTTCCAGTTTTATAATTGAATATTTATGTCTACCAGTCTGCAATAATAATCTACCAGTAACGAGCAAAATAGAAGACAACAATAATTTTTTCATGAACATAAATCAGTAAACAACAACAAATCACAAATTGGCGTTGCTGATTTTTGGGATGAAAACAATTTTGTATACATTCAAAATCCTTGTAGAGACGTTCCATGGAACGTCTCTACACTCAAAAACATCCCGCACTTATGCAACACCCACAAATTTAATAGTTATTTTCCCCCCTGCCCCTCTGCCCCCTGCC
>DATGXB010000255.1:0-50232 GCA_035299225.1 Nostocaceae cyanobacterium
CCTAAAAGTGCGGAGATTCTGGGTTCAAACAACAGTTGCAGTTTCATACCGTCTTACACTATCTCGCCCAACAGACAATGCCCTGCCTGTTTCCACTATTCTACCAAAAAGCCGTCCTCAAAGGACGGGGCTTTAAACCCAATTTTTTGGTAAAAATTGACAACTATGTAGATAAAGCAATAAAATTTACCAGTATTAATCTAGAAATCCCTGCTAAAAGTAACACAGTTAGCAGGGAAAAAATTATATTTTACCAGTGTTAAATCCTTGATTTGTAAATAAAGCGGAATACAAAGCAATGATTATTTCTATTCTGATCTTTGGAGGTAACAATTTTCTGGCGAAACTTCCAGATCAGATCCGTTATGCTACAGCATTTAATGTAAATATTATTACTAATCTTGAACAAGCAAAGTCACAGATTCAAATTACACCACCAGATGTAATATTTGTACAAGCTAGTTTAGATGGTAGTATAGATTTATGTTGCTGGCTCAAGGAACAGATTAAGCTCTCTTGGATGTATTGCATTCTGATCGAGGATCGTCAGGAGTATTTAGCCGCAAAAACTAGTCAAAGCTGGGAATGGGAGTTAAAGATGACTACCACAGCTTTAGAACAAGGTGCGGATGCGTACATTTGGCTGATTCCTCCAGAAAATAATCCAGGGAAAAATTCTCAGGTTAATCATCAGTTAATATTGGCTCAATTAGCAGTTGCATTAAAAAAAGTACAAAAATACCGAGAATTAGTCCAGACTAATGATTTATTA
This sequence comes from Nostocaceae cyanobacterium, assembly GCA_035299225.1. Classification (GTDB taxonomy): domain Bacteria; phylum Cyanobacteriota; class Cyanobacteriia; order Cyanobacteriales; family Nostocaceae; genus DATGXB01. Next base: position 773 of record DATGXB010000255.1, read on the forward strand.
TCAGCGATCGCATTAGCCGATTCTCTGACAGAATTAAGTAATCGTCGAGCGCTAGAGTGGGACTTACCCCGACAAATCAATAAATCTAGAACTTTGGGTACTCCTTTTAGCTTGATGATTTTAGATGTAGACTACTTTAAAAAAGTTAACGATACTTACGGGCATTTGGTAGGCGATCGCCTCTTACAATTATTAAGTGAAAGATTGCGAAAAAACCTCCGATTTCAAGATACTCCTTTTCGTTACGGTGGGGAAGAATTTGTAGTATTGCTATCTAATACCAATCTTCAAGATGCTTACAATGTAGCTGTGCGAATTAATCAGTTAGTAAGTACAGAACCCTTTGTAATTGATCCACAATTATCTATTCATATTACAATCAGTGTTGGTTTAGCTTCCCTAGAATCCAACGATGATGAAAATGGTATGACCTTACTTTATCGTGCTGACCAATGTTTACTAGAAGCAAAAGCCAGTGGACGTAATAAAGTAATTCCTTGGGACTATTACAAACAAATTAGAATTAAAGCAGTATCTAATTAGCGAAAAAATATAACTTTTAGTTTTTAAAAACATCCGAAAATGAATTTTATTTTAATTACAGAGATTCGTTAAAACCAACTAAATTCGGAATATTAATTGTTTATTTTTGATTTCACAAAAATTGCTTATTGGTTGAATTTTAGTTCACATTACAAAGGTAATTAAATTTAATTGTTAACCCGTTAAAACGGGTTTTAGGTTGACATTTCACAGCCTTTCTATTTCACGGCTTTGCCAATTGCCTCTTTACATTCTATCAAAGTAGCTCGGTTTTGCATCGCTTGAACCAAAGCTTGATAACTTGACCAGTTACTTTCAATTAAATTCTTAGCTTGGAGAAGATGAAACCTTAACTTTTGCTGACAAACAGATTCAGATAAACCCAAATTTTGCAGCACTGCCATTAATTTAATTTTATCATCATTTCCACCTTCAGAAGATTTAAAAACCAAATTTTCCGCCGCTATTCCCGCCATCCAAACAGTACAATAACGTTCTACAAGCTGCACACTAATTTTACCAGAGGGTAACTGAGTAGCCAACTCACTATCATCAAAAGTTACTCCTCCTTGTCCTGGTTGTCCTTGTTTCCAAGCCTCCCAAGCGCTGAGAGTATAACCAGTGACCGGAATATCTAACAGAGAAGCCACGAGAAAATGGCCTGCTTCATGGTGGATAATGCGATCGCTATACTCCTTCGAGAACCTAGCCAAAAAATCTAATACTATCGTCCCTCCCCGTCCCTGAAAACTGAAATTATCCCAAGTCGCAACCCCCAAAATCGCCAAAGTCGCCACCGCAGGTAAAGCAGGTGATATATGCACCAAAGGGCCCAGCAGCACCGAAACAGTCATCAGAAACACAGAAACAGCAATCAGATTAATAGCAGTTTGATTCATCAGTAGTTACACAACTTCATCTTTCTTCATTATGTGAGTTGTTAGAGATTATCTGTAGATTATTTAGTATTTACTAGCGGGGTTAGTATAGATTGCATTTTTTGCTACTGGTTGCCTCTCTTGGACTTCTAGTAATAAGTAAACCTAATTAATTAGCAATATCAAGGGTTTCAGCTTTCGTTAATTAATCAGTTTTGTATAAAAAAATACATTTTTACTATAAACCCAAGAGAGCCACTTTTTATTACAAACAGTTTTGATAGGTTATGTTGTATCCCATTTATCAGAAATATTTATATAAATTTTTGCATAAATATCACATTAGTTCCTGATCTCTTTAATAGAAAGAAGCGTAAAAAATATACGCTTAACATAAAATGCTTAAAAATCCAGTAGCTAAGTTTGCTACTTATTTGGCGTTGAATATTGACACAGTAAGCACACCAAATTTCTAAAGCATTAACACAATAAGCAAGCAACAATCCAAAATTTATCTAATTGTGTTAGTTACAAAATTTAACACTACTTAGATATTGCCAAAATAAGCTTTGTAATATTTCTTTACAAAACCAATGGAGTTTCTATGAACTTTTACTTAAGTAATCGGCGCAAATTTATTCAGTTTTTAGGAATAACTTCAGCTTTAGCCGTATTAGGAGATTGGACGCTAAATCAGGAGTCAGCATCAGCAACAGAAGCATCTGCTTGGGTAGCTCGTCATGGTTTAACCTCAGATGAATATCAAAATATTTTTAACAAATATGTAACCCAAGGTTATCGTCCAGTACAGGTAAGTGGCTATGTTGTAGGCAATCAGGATCGCTACGCAGCCATTTTTGAGAAAATATCGAATTCACCTGCTTGGATAGCTCATCACCGCATGACCTCGGATGAATATCAAAATAGATTCAACAATTATGTAGCGCAAGGTTATCGTCCAATACAAGTGAGTGGTTATGCCATCGGTAGCCAAGACTATTATGCGGCCATCTTTGAAAAGACATCTAATCCCCCTGCTTGGATAGCTCGTCACCGCATAACCTCAAATGAATATCAAAATATATTCAACAATTATGTAGCACAGGGTTATCGGCTGGTAGATGTAAGTGCCTATACTATCGGTAGCGAAGACTACTATACGGCTATCTTTGAAAAGACACCTAATCCCCCTGCTTGGATAGCTCGTCACCGCATGACCTCAAATGAATACCAAACTGAATTTAACAAGTACATTAGCCAAGGTTACCGCTTAGTGAAAGTCAGTGGCTATTCACTAAATAGTCAAGATAGATATGCAGCTATTTGGGAAAAATCTAGTAGTGGGATATGGGCGGCAAGACATGGAATGAATTCACAAGAATACCAAGATGAGTTTGATCGTTACTTTTATCAAGGTTATCGGCCTATATGGGTCAATGGTTACACTGTAAATGGTCAAGATAAGTATGCAGCTATTTGGCAAAGTAAAAACGCTTATCAGCTTTCTGAACTGCAAGCAATTGAAAAAGTTGTGGCTCAATTTATGCAAGACTATAGTGTTCCTGGTATTTCATTTGCGATCGCTAAAGATGGTCGTTTAGTATTGGCAGGCACTTATGGTTATGCTGATACATCTACTTTAGAAAAAGTAGCACCTCGCCATCGTTTTCGCATTGCTAGTTGCTCTAAACCAATTACAGCGATCGCTATTATGAAACTTGTTGAACAAGGTAAGCTCAAACTTAGCGATACAGTCTTTGGTGCTGATGGGATTTTAGGAACTCAGTACGGAACATTACCCTATAAAAAAATGTCGATAAAATTACAGTAGAACATTTGTTGACACATTTAGAGGGTGGTTGGTCTAACAGTTCAAACGATCCAATGTTTTCTAATCTATCTCTCAACCAGGCTGAACTTATTAGTTGGGTCTTAAATAACCGCCCATTAGATAACACGCCTGGAACTGTTTATGCCTACTCTAATTTTGGTTATTGTGTTCTAGGGCGGGTAATTGAAAAAATTACAGGCCAAACCTATGAAAACTATGTTAAAATGATACTACAGCAATGTGGTATTACAAATATGCAGATTGCTGGTGATACTCTAGCCCAAAGAAAAGCCAACGAAGTTACTTATTACGGTCAAGGTGGTGAAAATCCATACGGGATGAAAGTTACACGCATGGATTCTCATGGTGGATGGATTGCTAAACCTATTGATTTGGTGAGAATGTTAGTTCATGTAGATGGTTTGAAGACCAAAACGGATATTTTAACTTCTTCTACATTAGCAACTATGTATAAAGGTTCTGCTATTAACTCTAACTATGCTAAGGGTTGGATTATAAATTCTTCTAACAACCATTGGCATAACGGTAGTTTACCAGGTGAACAGGCAATTATGGTTAATACTAGCGACGGTTTCTCCTGGGCTGCGCTAGTTAACACACGCAGCCAGAAACAAGGTTTTGGTGGTGCACTGGATCAACTAATGTGGAACATTAGAACCAAAGTCAGCACTTGGCCATCCTTTGACTTGTTCTAAATTCTGATTATCTTCAGTGTAAGCATTACTAAGAATATAAAATAAATATTTATACTCTTAGTAATGCTCATACTACTGGACAGTATTTAATTCCTTTTCATTTGGTCAGTATTTAATTAAATAATACAGTATGATTTAGGTGCAGTTTACCCCGTGAAGTATTTTCGTTTTTGGCTTGAATGTTGGGATTTGATGATGTTAGATTGGGGACAGTAAAGGGACGGGGTGCAAATTGATTTGTGGGAGATGATTCGGAATTTTGGTTATGACTGCGATTGATTCGACTGTACATAAATTTTCTCCTGGGGTGAGGAAGTTAATATTTAAACGCAGATGGACGCAGATGAATAGATAAAACTTTTGTCAAATATTAGGATTCCTGTTTGATTTTTGAAAAATACTGAGGTGGGCATTTCCGAAAATTCTCAGCTTTTATTCAGTGTTTTACCGAAAAATGCCCACCCTACACATACTTAAATTTTTTCATGAATCATTTAGGATTACTATATTTAATTGGATATGTAAATAATGAGAATTGGTTTTTAACTAGATTAAATGTTGTTTTTGACCTCGATATTACCAGCCTAAACTTGTTAATAATTCCTGTGTTTGTTCTAACTTAACTAACATATTAGCGCACAAAATCCCGGATGCTGCTACTGCGGGAACGCCGATTCCTGGTAAGGTGCTATCACCGACACGGTATAATCCCTGAATGGGTGTGTGAGTGCTAGGAAATATCCCTTTTCCGGCTGCTATGGCGGGTCCGTAAGTGCCTTGATAACGTCTTAAATAATGGGCATGGGTGAGGGGTGTACCGATAAGTTCTAGGGTGATGCGATCGCCTATATCAGGGATAATCTTTTCTAAAGCCTTGTATAATGTCTGTGCTTTTTGTCTTTTTTTGGCGGCATATTGATCATTTCTTTCCCAGCCGGCAAAGGGTTCTAAGGTATAAGCGTGGATAACATGATGTCCCTCTGGTGCTAGAGTTTTATCCCAGACACTAGGAATAGATATCATGCAAGTATTACCAGGGACGGTAATATCTAAGTTGGAATTATGCACCACAACATGATGTCCTGTTAAGTTTTCTAAACCGTCGGCTTTAATTCCTAAGTGTAAATGCATAAAACTATCAATAGCTGGGGTATTTAAGGCTGCTTGACGGTAAGTAGTGGGTAAATCTTCTGGTTGTAATAATTTATTGTAAGTATCCCAAAGGGTGGCGTTAGAAATGACTATTGGGGCTGTGATGGTTTCTCCAGATTGCAACAAAACACCAACAACTTGCCCAGATTTAACCAAAATTCGCTCAACATGACAGCCTAAACGTAACTCTCCCCCCCAACGCTGCAAACCTCTAACCAAAGCGTCAACTATAGCTTTACTTCCACCAACAGGATATTCAACCCCACTTTGGGAACGTTCACCCAACATAAACGCTACTTCTGGGGCGATTGTTCCTTCCGCTTTTAAACCTGACAGGAGAAAACACTCTAAATCAATTAATCGCCGCACCCAAGGGTCTTTAACGGTAGCATCCATCACATTACCCACAGAATTTTGCACAAGTGGCAAATTCAGCATCATTTTTGCTAAAGATGGTATATAGCGTTGCAGCAATAAAGGTATAACTTGCCAATCGGATCTCAGCGCAAGTGTGGGGATATCCTTCATAGCTGCGTAAAGTCCTAACAGGCGTTTTTCAAATTGCTGAAATTCCTTAGCACCTGGAGATGTGAATTTTTGCAGTTCTTGATGATAACGCTCAGTATTACCATAAACTGCAAAACTGCCTTCGGGAAAATGGTAATGTCCGAAAGGTTCGTAAGGTATAACTCGTAAAGTTTCGCCTAGAACATTGAGAACTTGTGTGAGGGGGTTTAAACTGCGAGAATTAGCCAAACCGCAATAAAACGAAGGACCAGAATCAAATTCAAAGCCTCTGCGTCTAAAACTGTGGGCAGCACCTCCAGCAATTGTATGACTTTCACACACAATTACTCGCTGACCATAACGGGCTAATAATCCCGCAGCACATAAACCACCGATACCGCTACCAATGATGATGATATCCATAATTTTTGGGGATAAGAGGCAGAGGGGCAGGGGGCAGGGGGGCAGGGGAGCAGGGAGTAGGAGGCAGGGGGGAAATAAAAATAAATTTCCTAATAACTGTTGCCTATTGCCTATTGCCTATTGCCTATTGTCTATTCCCTGTTCCCTGTTCCCCGTTCCCTGTTCCCTAATGACCAATGACTCATGACTAAACCATTAATTGAACTAAAGGGCATTTCTAAATCTTTTGGCAACAAAAAAGTTTTAGATCATGTAGATTTAACCATTCACCAAGGGGAAGCATTAGCAATTATCGGCCCTTCGGGAACTGGTAAATCAACGATTCTGCGTGTTATTGCTGGGTTATTAGAACCAGATGAAGGTGAGATTTACGTTCAAGGTGTCAAGAGACAGGGTTTAATAGAGGATCATCAAGATCCTGTGGGTATTGGCATGGTATTTCAACAGGCTGCACTGTTTGATTCGTTGACAGTAGATGAAAACGTAGGTTTTTCCCTTTATCAAAATTCTAAGTTAAAGCGATCGCGTATTCGTGAGCTAGTCAACGAAAAGTTGGAAATGGTCGGTTTACCGGGTATTGGCGACCTTTACCCCTCGGAACTCTCTGGAGGGATGCGAAAAAGGGTGAGTTTTGCCCGTGCTATCATGTCTAACCCAGATAACCCCAAAGATAGCTCAGAAGTTTTACTATACGACGAGCCTACAGCTGGACTTGATCCAATTGCCTCAACGGTAATTGAAGATTTAATCCGTAGTTTACAATGTACTAAGGGTATTTGTAACACTTACGCTATTGTTACTCACCAGGAAAGTACGATCCGGCGAACTGCTGACCAACTAGTACTTCTTTATCAAGGTCAGGTGCAATGGTACGGTAAAGTAAGTGAAATAGATCACACAGATAACCCTTTAATTAGACAATTTATGAGTGGGAATGTCCATGGCCCAATTCAAATAGTTGCCTAAATGACTAAAATGTAGCAAATAACACTTAAATAAAGTACAAATGTTAATAATAAAGCCTTATGCCAAAGGAGTTTCAACCCTATTACCGTTCGACTTCGTTCACGGCAACGCCTGTTAAGAGTTCCCTGTTGTCAGGAATAAAAATCAAAGTTTAGAGGAAAACAATGCGCGATCTAATTACAAATAGATTCACGTCTGCTCGTACCTTAAGAGAAGGTTCTGTTGGCTTATTGTTCCTGGTTGGGCTAGGGGCATTTGGGCTAATTTTATTATGGTTAAATCGCCTCTCTCCAGGACGCAGTTCTTATCGAGCAGTTGTAGAATTTGCTAATGCTGGTGGAATGCAAAAAGGCTCACCCGTTCGCTTTCGGGGTGTTAAGGTAGGAAGTATTACAAGAGTTGAACCTCAAGCTAATACTATAGAAGTAGAAATTGAAATTTCTCCCGGTGATTTAATTATTCCCCGTGATTCAACTATTGAAGCTAACCAAAGTGGCTTAATTAATGAAAGTATTATTGACATTAAACCTAAAACTCTTTTACCCACTGGAGCAAAAATTGCTAACCCGTTAGATAAAGATTGTAATCGCAGTTTAATTATTTGTAATGGTTCACGTCTAACAGGGGGTGTTGGTATTAGTGTTGATGAGTTAATTCGTCAATCAACAGATTTATCAACTCGGTACAGTAATCCAGAATTTTATAAAAATGTCAATCGAGTTTTAGAAACTTCCTCTGATGCGGCTGAAAATATCGCTGAATTAAGTCGGGAACTCCAAACTTTAAGTAGAAGTTTTAAAGGACAGTTAGGCATTTTTTCTGGTACTGCTGTTACAGTTCAAAGAGCTACCAACCAACTGACTGCCACTACCACCAGAACGGCAAATCAGTTAAGTGTTACTGCCAATGACTTTAGTTTAACTGCTAGACAAGCTAATCGTTTAATTTCTAATTTAGATAATCTACTCACAACAAATCGTTCTTCTCTGGTTAGCACTTTAAATAATATTACAGAAACTAGTAATCAATTAAGGCAGACAGTTAGCACCCTTTCGCCGGCAATGAATCGTTTAACTCAAGGGGAAATATTAAATAATTTAGAAACTCTTTCCGCTAATGCGGCCGAGGCTTCAGCTAATTTAAGGGATGCTTCCAAAACTTTAAATGATCCTAAAAATGTTGTGTTACTCCAACAAACTTTAGATGCTGCTAGGGTGACATTTGAAAATACTCAAAAAATTACATCTGATTTAGATGAGTTAACCGGTGATCCTAAATTTCGGCAAAATCTCCGGCAGTTGGTGAATGGTTTGAGTACGTTGGTTTCTTCTACTAATGAGATGCAGCAGCAAGCGGAAATGGCTGTAACTTTAGATTCTCTCAAAGTTTCTGTAGAAAACTCAAATTTACAAGAACCAAATTTACAAAAACCAAATTCACAAAAGCCAGATTTGCCAAAACCAGATTTATTGACTCCCTCACCTTTACCCAAACAACAGGCTTTAGTAGTAGAACCCGAACTCACACCCGTTGAGAATGTGGAAACCCCCCCACACGTAATAACTAATCAAATCTCATCCCAAGAAAAACTGAGCCAAAAGCTGAGAAACTACGATAAACAGCGAAAATCACTGGAATAGGTGCAGGGTGGAAGAGGCAGAGGGGCAGGGGGAAAAGAAGAATATAAAAATACTTTTCTTTTCCTATTGCCTATTGCCTATTGCCTATTGCCTGTTCCCTGTTCCCTATTCCCTATTGACTAATTCCAATCCTGCTCCTCCTTTTTGCCTCGACTGGTGTAAACGCCGCTAATATTGTGAATTTGGCGAGTTTTGGCAAAAAGTTCCTCTTCCGTTAAGCCCCAACGCTGTAATGCTTGGTCTAGAGCTTGTTTAATGTCGTTAGCTCCCGGAAAACCTTGATAACGAATTTTTAATCTGGCTAATTCGGCCAAATTATAGTCTGTTGGCTCTTGAGAGAGTAAAATATCAATTAAGGGGCGATCGCGGTTGTAAAGGGGATGCTGTTGTTCTTTACTGCCGAAATTTTCTGTCATAATTTACACAGTTCTCAGGTTTGATCTGCAATAATCCATTTTGGGTGCTAAATCTCCTAATTTCCAGCATTTAGGCTGGAGACGGCAACCACACCCGTAGACTTACGGCTCTCACTACTGTCATTTCCATTTTAATAAAGATACATTGTACTTAAGAAAATACAAGAAAGTTTAGATCAGGGTGAAATTTTTAAATCACCCACAAGTCCAAGCAGCAAGGGAGCAAGAACCCGCTATGTTTGAACATTTTACTTCTGAAGCCATTAGGGTAATCATGTTAGCTCAGGAGGAGGCACGCCGTCTGGGTCATAACTTTGTAGGCACAGAGCAAATTCTCCTGGGTTTAATGGGAGAAGGAACTGGAATTGCTGCTAAGGTGTTGGCTGAGTTGGGCATCACCCTCAAAGATGCTCGTCGGGAAGTAGAAAAAATTATTGGTCGGGGTTCTGGTTTTGTCCCACCGGAAATTCCTTTTACACCAAAAGTCAAAAATCTCTTTGAGCAATCTTTCCGTGAGGCTCATGGTTTAGGGCATAACTACATCAATACTGAACATTTACTTTTAGGTTTAACTGAAACCGGTGAGGGTGTCGCCGCTAAAGTATTACAGAATTTGGGAGTAGATTTACTCAGTATTCGTACAGCTGTTATGGCTCGTTTAGGTGAAACTGATAATCCTGTCAGCGTTGGTGGAGGGACTCGACGTAACCAAACTCTGGGAATAGAAGAATTTGGCAGAAATCTCACCAAGTTGGCTCAGGAAGGAAAACTTGACCCAGTGGTGGGTCGTCAAAAAGAAATTGAGCGCACGGTACAAATTCTCGGTCGTCGGACAAAGAATAATCCAGTGTTGATTGGTGAACCGGGAGTTGGTAAAACAGCGATCGCTGAAGGTCTAGCACAACGCATTATCAATCAAGATGTTCCAGAAGTTTTACTCCATAAACAAGTAATCAGCTTGGATATGGGCTTACTGGTGGCGGGAACTCGCTTCCGGGGCGACTTTGAAGAACGCTTGAAGAAAATCATGGATGAAATTCGCTCAGTAGGCAATATTATCCTAGTGATTGATGAAATTCATACTTTAGTCGGAGCGGGTGGTACAGAAGGCGGTCTAGATGCTGCTAATATCCTCAAGCCTGCCTTAGCCAAAGGTGAATTGCAGTGTATTGGTGCTACTACTTTAGATGAATATCGGAAACACATTGAACGGGATGCAGCTTTAGAAAGACGTTTTCAACCAATTTTAGTTGGTGAACCGTCGGTAGAAGAAACTATCCAAATTCTGCAAGGTTTACGTAGTGCTTACGAACAGCATCATAAAGTTACCATTTCGGATCAAGCTTTGGTAGCGGCGGCGGAGTTATCAGATCGTTATATTAGCGATCGCTTCCTACCCGACAAAGCCATAGACTTGATAGATGAAGCAGGTTCTCGTGTGCGTTTACGTTATTCTCGCCTCACCACCGACAAAGAACTCAAGCGCCAACTAGCCACAGTTACCAAAGACAAAGAAGAAGCCGTCAGAAAACAAGATTTTGGCAAAGCCAGTAAACTGCGTGATGATGAACTAGAACTGCAAAGAAAACTTTACGCCGAACTTTCAAGCGGTGAAGTTCACCTTCCCATCGTTGATGAAGAAGACATCGCGCAAATAGTTTCTTCCTGGACAGGCGTACCAGTTAATAAACTCACAGAATCTGAAGCCGAACTACTCCTACACCTAGAAGACACCCTACATCAACGCCTCATCGGTCAAGAACAAGCCGTCAGTGCTACATCTCGCGCCATCCGTCGCGCTCGTGTCGGCTTAAAGAGTCCTAACCGTCCAATTGCCAGCTTTATCTTCTCCGGCCCCACTGGAGTCGGGAAAACCGAACTAGCCAAAGCCTTAGCGTCCTACTTCTTTGGTTCGGAAGACTCCATGATTCGCTTAGATATGTCCGAATACATGGAAAGCCACACCGTATCTAAATTAATCGGCTCACCTCCTGGTTATGTTGGTTACGATGAAGGCGGACAACTTACGGAGGCTGTCAGACGGAAACCTTACACAGTCCTACTTTTTGACGAAATCGAAAAAGCGCACCCAGATGTATTTAATACACTTCTGCAACTTTTAGATGACGGACACCTCACCGACTCCAAAGGTCGGAAAGTAGACTTCAAAAACACCTTAATTATTTTGACCTCGAACATCGGTTCAAAAGTGATTGAAAAAGGTGGAAGCGGTTTAGGTTTTGAATTTGACAACCAAGCAGAAGCCAGTTATAACCGCATTCGCAGCTTGGTAAATGAAGAATTAAAAGCCTATTTCCGGCCTGAATTTCTCAACCGTGTAGATGAAATCATCGTCTTTACCCAACTTAGCCGAGACGAAGTGAAGCAAATAGCCGACATCATGTTACGCGAAGTAGCAAACCGTCTCCTAGAAAAAGGCATTACCTTACAAGTCACCGAAAACTTCAAAGACTTAGTAGTGCGGGAAGGTTATAACCCCAGCTATGGCGCTAGACCATTACGCCGAGCAATTACCCGCTTATTAGAGGATTCTTTAGCAGAAGCCTTATTAAGTGGTGAAATTGGCACAGGTGATACAGCCATAGTTGACGTTGACGATGATCATCAAGTCAAAATCAGAAAAGCCGAAACTCGTGAATTGCTATTAGCTAATGCTGGCTAATGTGGAATTTGATTAATTGTAATTTTCAGGGTTTCTACATACTCCCACCTCTAAACCAAGTTCAGGGAATGAGGGGGGAGTATATTTTTTGGTTCATCAATGATATAGTATTAAATGTTTCCTCTGGTAGAAATGCTCAGAGTTATTTTATGTAATTAGACAGTCAAACTATAAATAAAGAAATAGATAAGCTGTTAATAAGAAAAATCGCCAAAATTCGCAATTAATTAAAACTATGTTACGCTCATTAACACTCAAAAATTTTCGCTGTTTTGAAGATTTTACCATTGAACCGCTAGAACGAGTTAACTTAATTGGTGGTAAAAATAACGTTGGTAAAACTTCATTACTAGAAGCAATTTTGATTTTCCAGCACCCTGGTAATGCATCAATGTTAACTCAAACTGGTCGTTTGCGTTATAGTATGGGCGATCTGGAAGTAATACAAGGCTTTTTTTTTGATCAAGATATAAATAATAAAATTCAAATACAAGGTATAGGTAGAGATGATTTAGAAGAAATACTCAATATTTCGTGTGAATATGAATATGAAATAGTACCTTTAGAGGAAAATAAAAATGCTGAACAATATATCTCATTAACAACAGAACAAAAATACAATTCTTTGTTGTTTGAATATATATCATCAAGAGGTAGGAAAAATATTGCAAAACTTTTATTTGCATCTGATAGCAGTATTCTTAAGGCAACAGGTTGGGTTACGAGAAAATTGAAGGTTGCAAACACAAATTTTATTTCTACAAATAAAATTTCTTCTCAAGAAAATGCAGAATATTATAGTAACTTAGAACGTATAGGAAAACAAGAAGAAGTATTAGAAACAATACGTTTATTAGAACCTCATCTAAAACGTTTAAGTTTAATAGTTGTAAAAGGTGAGCCAATAATATGTGGTGATATAGGTATGAGTGAACTTGTACCATTAGCATTAATGGGTGAAGGAATGGGACGTTTATTTTCAATTGTTTTAGCAATAGCTAATGTTAAAGGTGGTACTGTTTTAATTGATGAAATTGAAAACGGTTTACACTATTCAGTTCTAGTTGATGTCTGGAAAGCAATAGCTGATGCTGCGCGTCGTCATGATGTCCAAATATTCGCTACTACCCATAGTCGAGAGTGTATTTTAGCAGCCCATGAAGCCTTTAAAAATAGCGATATTTATGATTTTCGCTATCATCGGCTAGATAGAGTGAAAGATAAAATTCAAGCTTTTACTTATGATCAAGAAGCTTTAGAAACATCCGATGAATTTAACTGGGAGATGCGCTAATGTATGAAAATAAGGGTAATTCGGGTGTAATCTCCAAATCAAAGTTGTTGATAGGTGAAGGTAAGGATGAAGTTTTATTTTTTAATAAATTGCTTGAACACTTAAACATTAATGATATTCAAGTTGAACCTTATAATGGTACAGATAAACTTGGAAATTATCTCAGAAACTTAAGTTTACGACCTGGTTATAGAGAATTGATTTCTCTAGGAGTTATCAGGGATGCAGATTTATCAGCAAACAATACATTTGATAGTGTGTGTGGAATGTTAAAAAATGCTAAATTACCCGTACCTCGTTTTCCTAAACAAATTGTTGGAGAAAATCTAAAAGTCAGTGTGTTAATTTTACCAGACTATCCAGCTAATGAAAGTGAAAATAATTTAGAACCAAGAATGCTAGAAACTCTATGTTTAGATGCAATAAGAACCAATTCAGAAATGCAATGTGTGGAAAATTATTTTAACTTTCTTGCTGATAATGTCGGGATAAAATGTAAACCTAAAGACATGGCAAAAGCGCGTTTACAAGTTTGGTTAGCATCACAAGAAAGACCTGATTTGCGTTTAGGAGAAGCAGCACAAAAGGGTTATTTTAATTGGGATAGTCCGGCTTTTGATGGATTAAAAGAATTTTTGCAAAGTTTATAAAAACCTAATTAATCTGGGTATAGAAAATACATTTAATCAGCCTTTAAGACTTTGCGAAACACAATTTTATCAGCGCCTTCTGTGTAGAAGTCCCGGATGCAAGCCTCTTCTTCGTAGCCGCACTTTGTGTAGAACATCCGTGTACCTTCCAGGCTGGCTAAGGTTTCTACAATTAACATTCGTCCACCGCGAGCCTTTAAAGTTTCTTCGACATAGCGTAGTAGTTTCCCACCACGTCCTTTTCCCTGGTGGTCGGGACGAATGGCGATCAATTGTAGATTCCATGTCTGATCGGTCATCCGTTCAGGTTCACAGTAGGCAACTCCCACGGGTCCATGTTGATCATCGTCGTCGGTGATCCAGAAGGGCTTACTGTCGGTGTTGTTGTGGAAGTAATCAGCCAGCATTTTTTCCAAAAGCTCCAGCTCGTTTGGCTGAAAACCGATGGTGTTGGCTACAGCCATTAGTGCCGTTTTATCTTCGGGTTTTGTAGGTCGGATCATGGAGAATTTTAATGTATGCTTGAGGCATATAATAACTACCATATTTACTTATTGTCAATATGCGCGACGCATATAATTTGGAAATGGAAAATACTAATCTGGCGAATGTCGTGGGGGCTTTAGCTCTTGCTTTGATAGATTCTGTTGCCCAGTCGGTGGAACACTTGGTTAATGATACAGGACCTGCGGCTGAGGCTCTCTGCTTGGTAAGACACGCCCCAGGAATACCGATTGAACAATTACGCCGTGCCCTTGGGATGTCCCATCCAGGTGCGGTGCGGCTGGTAGAGCGACTGGAGAAACAAGGATTAATTCTTCGTGAACGTTGCTCTGTCGATCGCCGAGCTGTGGAACTGAAATTAACCCCAGAAGGGGAAGCTTTGGTGAGTAACATCCATCAAGCACGACTGAAGGCGCTGGAAGATGCGATCGCATCTCTATCTCCAAAAGACCGTCTACATTTATCCCGCATCAGTAACCAAATCTTGTACTCTTTGACAAAAACAAAGGATACAGCCTTAACTATCTGCCGTTTATGTGATGAAACAAATTGTTTGAATTGTCCAGTAGGTAAACGTTACAGTGAATTAACTTAAAAACGTGGTGTTGCATAATTGCGGGATGAAATTGTATGCTTCAATATTGAAAACCCTTGTCTTTGTGCCTTTGCGCCTTTGCGTGAGACAAAAAACATCCCACCAATCAGCAACGCCAAAAACGTTAATCATTAAAGCGTTATCCCTGTTGTAAGTCAAACTAATCAAAAACTTTAGGGAGTGGTAAATAATAATTGCAAAATCATTTTCAGGGGAATTTCTATCTGATTTGTGGAATTATTTAACTCATATTCTAAGGATTCAATGGCTTTTTCTAGTAAACAAGCAAAAATTAAAATTTGCAATTCTTCGTTAGCTTTGGGTAAGAAATTATCTTGATTTGCGGTTTGTAAATAAGAGTTGAGGAAAGCAGCACTTACCCAGGTATACCAAAACTGTACCCAATATTCCATTGTCGGTTGATTTTCTGGCCGAATCATTCCGCTTTCGATTTCATGGTGTAAAGCGTGATTGATAGCATAATTAAATGATAGCAGCATTGAGGCTACATCTCGTAAAGGCGATCGCTTCCTGCGTCTTTCATTTAAACTACGTGCTACTTTACCCTCAAAGTGCGTGATAATAAAGTCTTTTCCGGTGTATAATAACTGTCCTAAATGGTAATCACCATGATAACGGGTGCGTAAAGCCGTAATTTTTTGTTTAACTAATAATTGAAATCGGCTTAAAATTACCTCTTGACTATTCAAAACTTCTGTAGCTAATTCTTGGGTTTTATGTGGTAAATCTCTGAGTTTTTCCCGCAATAGCCAAAATACTTGTCCTGTTAAATTTCGCGCATCTTGATAAATAGAACGTTGATAAAATGTTGTAAAAGGTTCGGGTGCAAAATCAGGATGTTCTGTATTTGTGGCTAAAGCCAAATGTAGTTCAGCAGTAGATTTACCCAACAATTCTATATTAGGTAAATAAGAATTAATCATCCGATAAGCTACATCAGGAATATTAATTGGTGGTAAATTTAACCAACAAGCAGAAGGAATCAATACATCATCAATATTTGCTTGTTCTGTAATTACTACATCAAAATAATGACGTAAACTATCCAGGGTATATTCCCAAGCACTGCGGGTATCTTGAATTAATTCCTGTAAAATTCCTACCGTCATCGGTAAATTAATATCTGTTCTTTGGGGACTGCGATATTCTATAGCACCAGCTACAGTAACAAAATGTTTTAATAAATTTTCTTCACCCAAAAACCGCCGAATTTCTAAATCTGGGTGCATTCCCTCTTCAAACTTGCGGAAAAGTTTAAAACACAATTTATCGCCATATACAATATAAGTATTAGATTGCCCTTCAATATCTGACACTGTAAGATTTTTGTAAGCTGCATCTGAGTATAAAGCCGTAAATAAATCAGTGGTAGTGGTAAATAATTCACCCATCATCCCAGCATAAATATGATGATGATTAATAGCCTCTAAAAGTGCAATTAGAAAATGCTTATCGGCTAAAGCATCAAATACAATTCCTGTAATTTCAGTTGTAGCTTGTTGTATCTGAATACGGGTAATTATCGCTTGTGGTTTTTCCGTTAACAATTGCATTGCTTGTTCCTCTTCTGCATAAGCTAGAGGTAACAAATAGGTTTCTGAATTCCCCTGAATATAATCTACTTTTAACCAAACAATTTGCGCGACTTGCGGATGATAAGGAATAGAAATTGATTCAATAATTTGTACTGCTTGGACAGTGCGATTTTTCCCACTAAACCAATTACAAGTATATAAATAATCCCGCAATGTGTTTTCTAAAATACCTTTAACTTCTCGCTGCACTAGAATATTTTCCCATCTTTCATTGACAACTAATGTGATTAATTCTGCTTGTGGTTTAGGTGGTTGAGTTAAAGTAACTTTACGCTGTAAAGCAAACCAATAAAAACCATAAGGACTGAGGCTAAGGAAATAAGGTGATTCTCCAATAGTGGGAAATTCAGTATAACCAAAAATCTCCACTGGTACTAATCCTTGGAAATCAGAAAGGTCTAATTCTACTGTTTGCACATAATGGGATAAATTAGCCACCACAATAATATGTTCTTCCTCAGTTTTGCGACTAAAAGCAAACACTTTGCGGTTATTAGGATGTAATAATTCAAAATGCCCTTTTCCTAAAGCTTGAAATCTTTTTCTAGTAGCAATTAAACGTTTCATCCAATACCAAAGAGAATTAGAATTTGCTCTTTGTGCCTCGACATTTACCGCTTCATAATGATATTCTGAATCCAGAATTACGGGTAAATATAAACGTTGGGGGTTCGCACGACTAAAACCGGCGTTTCTATCGCTACTCCACTGCATAGGAGTCCGTACACCGTTGCGATCGCCTAAATACACATTATCCCCCATCCCAATCTCATCACCGTAATAAAGGACGGGTGTACCGGGTAAGGATAATAATAAACTGTTCAGTAACTCAATTTGCCGGCGATCATTTCCCAACAAAGGCGCTAACCTGCGACGAATCCCCAAATTTAAGCGCATTACCGGGTCTTGTGCATAAACCTTATACATAAAATCACGGTCTTCATCTGTAACCATTTCCAAGGTTAATTCATCATGATTACGGAGAAATAACGCCCATTGACAATTATCGGGAATTACCGGAGTTTGCTGTAAGATATCCACAATCGGGAAATTATCTTCCATTCGCAGTGCCATAAATAAACGTGGCATCAAAGGAAAGTGAAAGTTCATGTGACATTCATCACCATCACCATAATATTGGGCTGCATCCTCCGGCCACTGATTAGCCTCAGCTAGTAACATCCTGTTGGGGAATTTTGCGTCAACGTGCGATCGTAACTCCTTTAAAAAAGCATGAGTTTCCGGTAAATTTTCACAATTTGTCCCTTCCCTCTCATATAAATATGGCACTGCATCCATGCGTAAACCATCAACACCCATTCCCAACCAGAAATCTAAAACATTAAAAACAGCCTCACGCACCAAAGGATTATCATAATTCAAATCTGGTTGATGAGAATAAAACCGATGCCAATAATAAGCCTTAGCTACATGGTCCCAACTCCAATTAGAATTTTCAAAATCTTGAAAAATAATTCGTGTTTCTTGATATTTTTCTGGGGAATCACTCCAGACATAAAAATCTCTTTCTATACTTCCTTTTGGTGCGCGTCTTGCACGTTTAAACCAGGGATGTTGATCAGAAGTATGATTAATAATTAACTCAATAATTATTCTAATTCCTCTTTGATGTGCCGCTTTTAATAACTGTTGAAAATCTTCTAAATTGCCATAAATTGGGTTAATTTTAGTGTAATCAGCAATATCATAACCATCATCTTTTAAAGGTGAAGGGAAAAACGGTAATAACCAAATAGCAGTAATACCCAAATCTTGCAAATAATCTAATTTTTCCGTCAGGCCCCGAAAGTCACCAATTCCATCCCCATTACTATCAGCAAAAGCGCGAACAGGTAACTCATAAATAATCGCGTTTTTAAACCATAATGGATCATATTTTAAGAGAGTATTAGGCATTTTATTTATTCACTCTTAGTATGTGTAGGGTGGGCATTTTTGGATAAAACACTGAACAGAAACAAAAACTTTATTAAATGCCCACCTCTGTATTTTTCAAAAACCAAACAGAACTGCCATAGAATCATTTATAAAAGGATATCTAATTTTATTCATCGCTTCATCTAACACAAGTCAGAGTTAAAATCTCTACATTTAGAAATACTGTTTACTAGAATAAAATATACATCTTTAGCTAGAGGTTGTAGTAATTAGTATGTTGTTTTACTTTAAACAGATATAAGGGATAATTATCAAAATTAAAAAAAGATAAAAAATTTCCAATATCTAATTTTTATTCTCCTTACCTTTACTGATTACAAAGGAGGACTATATTTTGATTATTCAGCCGAAAAATAATGTTATCAAAGATTTAGTCAAATTTGATAACTTAGAAATTACCCATAATACTCTTAGTTTTCACAGTACAAAAGTTATCGAACAATTAACTAATGAATACCAAAACTTTGATCAATCCCAACAATCTTTAAGAATTGCTCAAATAGCACCCCCTTGGTTTTCCGTACCTCCTAAAGATTACGGTGGAACAGAAACAGTAATTAGCAATTTAACTGAAGAATTAGTTAAACAGGGACATAGTGTAACTCTATTTGCATCAGGAGATTCTCATACAACCGGAGAATTAAAATCTTATCTAAAACCTTCACTTTCTCAGCAAAGAATTCCTTGGAATTACCACCTTGAGGCTGAATATCATCTGATTAGTAGCTTTAGAGAAATAGCCAATAATTCCGAACAATATGATATTGTTCACACACATTTATCATCTGCGTCCGACCTGCTGATTTTTAAATTAGCATCTCAAATCAAAATACCTCATCTCTGCACCTTACATAGTCAATTTCCGTTTGATAGAAGAGAGAATTATGTAGGTGATGGGGATAGATATTATTTTGGATGGAATGCCACAACACCGATAATTTCCATCAGTAATCGAGCCAAAGAAAATGCAATTAATAATTCTGGGTTGCCTCTGAATATTATAGATATTATTCCTCATGGTTTACCAGATGATCAATTTATAGAATCAGAAACATATCCAAGAGAAAATCTAGTTTGGCTGGGTAGAATTACCAAAGACAAAGGAACAAAATATGCAGTAGAAGCAGCAATTAAAGCCAAAAGAAAAATCATCATTGCCGGCATAGTAGATAATTATTTACCTGAAACAGCCGATTATTTTTACCAAGAAGTTTTGCCATTAATTCAAGCAAATCCAGACTATGCCGAATATATCGGACCCATCAATAATGATGAGAAATTGAGATTATTACAAAGTGCATTTTGCTTTTTAAATCCGATTCAATGGGAAGAACCATTTGGTTTAGTTATGATTGAAGCGATGGCCTGTGGATGTCCGGTAATTTCCTATAATCGTGGATCTGCTAAAGAGTTAATTAAACCGGGTTTAAATGGAGATTTTGCTAACTCTGTTGAGGAAATAGCAGGGATGATTGATTCAGTAGGGAATAATATTAATCGGGAACAAATGGTTAGAGACACTTGGTTGAATTACTCTGTTAAAACAATGGCAGAACGCTATATATTAAAATACAGAGAGGTAATTAACTCTCAATTTAGCTTAGTTAATCAAACTCAAATGCAACTCAGCTAAATTTCACCTTTTCTCTATCAGGACACAGCAATACTGTGTCCTTATTTAAGAGATTATAAACGAGAGAATTAGATACATTTAAGGCTAAATTCCACTAATCAAAAGAGCTACAGGAAAACATTTTAATGCTGCACCAATATATAAAATATTCTCTGCTGCTATTGTTTCTCCTGTAATGCCATTGATCCAATTTACAGGTGATTGTGATGGTAAATCAATATAAGTATCATCCCAAATTTGTTGATTTAAGGGATAATTACCTGCTTCAACTAAACTTGTGAGAAACCGAGGTACAATAGTTATAATTGTTTGATTATTATAACTGCGTGCAAAAGCAATAATGTGGTCTTTGAATTTTCCTTTGATTTCCAAAGGTAAGTAATCACCTTGTTGAAAAACAGCTAAATTATCTTTGCGAACTTTTAACCCTTGGTGAATTAAAAATAATTTAATTCTTCCATCTTCTTTATGAGTTAATAAATCATTGATTAATTGCAAAATATCCGTTTGAATACCTGTTTTAATATCTTGCAAGTAAGACTTTCTTATCTCAAAATCAACAGGACGACGATTATCAGGATCTACCATACTAAAATCCCAAAGTTCAGTACCTTGATAAAAATCTGGAATTCCGGGGGATGTTATTTTTAATAATGTTTGAGATAAAGAGTTGAAAATGCCATATTCAGCAATACGTCTTTGAAAAGGTCGAAATAATTGTAAAAATTGATTTTGTTCTGAAGATTCTAAAACTTCTACAACAAACTGTAAAAAAGCATTTTCATAATTGTCGTTTGGTCGTAACCAAGCAGTATAAATTTTAGCTTCTCTGATAGCTTTAAGGATATAATCAGTTAGACGTTGTTGAAAATTAGTATACTCATGTTCAAAAAAAGGAAATGCTCCTATTAGCATCTGATAAAATAGATATTCATCATTTTTATCTGGTGCTTCATGCTTGTTAACTTTGGTTTTATGGTTACGATTGATTTCATAAAAATGGTTAACTTGCTTTTGCCATTCTTCGGGAATTTCTGACAACACATTTAATCTAGCTCTAATATCTTCACCCCTTTTTGTATCATGGGTTGCAGTGGTATTCATGGCATTTTGCCAATAGGATTTTCTGTGTTGATTAAAATTATAAAACTCATCAGTACTTACCCCAAAATGACCCGGACAACCTCCAACTTCATTTAAAGAAATAAACCGGTTATAAACATATAAAACCGTATCTTCTACACCTTTAGCCATTAATGGACCCGTGTATTGTTGCAGTTTCATCACAAAATAAAGACATTGTTCTTGTTCAATTTGACTCAGGGATTCATCATATTCTCGTAATAGTAATTTCTCAATAAAACTTAATTCATGATATAAAAACGGAAGATTTGATTTTGCTCGTTTAATTACATCTTGAATATATACATGATCTGATTCTGCAATACCATCCTGATTAATATAAGTTCGATAAACAGGAAATAAAGTTAATACTTCAGCTAATGCACGTTTCAAACCATTAATAGTAAAATCATTACTGTAGCGGTGTTTACCTGCTATTTTCTTTAACATATAAGTTAAATTATCAACATCTCCAGCAATATTCCTTTCTAACATGAGATGTTTTTTGTCTTTCTCAATTTGTTCATAAGGAGTTTTTATACCTGTAAAATAATAGTAAATTTGGGTGAATTTATCTTGATTCTCTACTTGACAAAATACCCCATTTACATAATTAAGAAAATCGTAACCTGTCGTCCCTTGAACTGGCCAATTATGGGGTAATTCCTCCCCAAATTCTAAAATTTTTTCAACACAGATATATATATCATCTGTTTTTTCTTTTAATCTTTGTAAATAATGATTTGGGTCATAAAGTCCATCAATATGGTCAATTCTTAACCCAGTAACTTGATTTGTTTGAACTAGCTTAAAAATTAAATCATGTGTTTTATTCAGAACTTTTGCATCTTCAACTTTCACGGAAATTAATTCATTAATAGTAAAAAATCTTCTATAATTAATTTCCTCAGCACCCACTTTCCAAAAAGAGAGTCTGTAAAACTGTTCAGAAAGTAAAGCATCTAATAAGTTAAAAGTTTCAGGTTTTCCAGGTTCACCATTAAACAGTTGTAAATTATCATCAATAAATGTTTTGAGTTCGGTATTATCTGTATATAATTCCCACAATAAACCTTTTACAAAATTGATTTGGTCTTTTCTTTCCTTGGGTGTTGCATCACTAGGTATATGTCTGACCATGTAAAGAATACCTAGTAACCTTAAAAATATCGGGTTATTTTTTCCTAATATTTTGGCTAATTTACCTAAATTATGATTTAAAAAAGTAGCATAAGATTCTAATTTGATTGGTAATCTTAAGTTATAATAATTAATGCTTAATCCCTGCTGATCATATCTTAGTTGAATTTCTCCAGCTTCTAAACAATCTCCGTAGAATTTTCCGAGCAATGGGGTTAAAATTTGTTGGGGAGTATCACCATTTAAGCTATTAATTAAAGGAGCATTCCAAACAATATCAAAATAATGAGCATAGATAGAATTTTCACCATTTTCTAAAACATCCATCAGATAATAATTCTCGCTATCATAAGCTAAATGATTTGGGACGATATCTTGTAACCAACCGATATCACGCTGCTTTAACTGTTGAATTAAATTAGTAAAATCTTCTTGATTTCCTAATTCTGGGTTTAATTGGTTGGGGTCAACTATATCATAACCATGTGTGCTACCTGCTTTAGCTTTAAAAATTGGTGAAGCGTAAATATCAGAAATTCCTAATTCCTGGAGATAGTCAATAATTTCTCTAGCTGCTGTAAAGGGAAATTGTGAATTAAATTGCAGACGATAGGTAGCTACAGGAATACGCATAAAATACACCAAAGATTTAGTTAATTTAACTTAAATAGTTTCGTAAACTGCCAAACTTTGACTAATTAAAGTTAATTCTTGAGGAGAATTAATTTTTTCCGGTAATAGTGAACCAGTCCCCAACCATTGATGATCAGCAGAATCTAATATTTTTCTCCATTTATGATTAATAAATTCTTCATTGCTAAAAGTGATATTCGTTTGATTAAAATTCATTAAACAAAGTATTTGCTGATTTTCATTGAATCTTTTCCACCAAACCAGCTTTTTATCTTCCAAAAAACCAGCCGCTAAATTTTGACGTTCTAATTTAATTGTTTCTGAGATTCTTTGACGTAATTGAATTAAAGTTTGATACCAATTCCAGAGAACTTTATGTTTACCTAAATGACGGCTTTTCCAATTCAGTTGGCATTTTAAAAATGTGTTTGGTGATTCTGGATCTAATGGTTCTCCTTGAAGATGAAAATCAGCAAATTCTCGTTTTCTACCTTCTCTAACAGCTTGAATTAAATCTGGATCTGAATGACTAACAAAGTAAAGAAAAGGTGCTTCTTCTCCATATTCTTCACCCATAAACAACAGGGGAATATAAGGAGAGAGTAAAACTGCACCAGCCGCTAATTTTAAAGCTGAAAATGAAACTAACTGAGATAATCTTTCACCTAATAATCTATTACCAATTTGATCATGATTTTGAATATTAACTATAAATTGATGTAGTGGTCTATCTTTGACAGAATTTCCATGATATCTACGACGAAAAGGTGAGTATTTCCAATCATATACAAAACTGTCTTGATAAGCTTTAGCTAAATGTTCACATTTGCCAAAATCTTGATGATATCCTGCTAAATCTTCCGTAAGTAATGTATATAATGAATGATGAAAATCATCACTCCATTGAGCATCAATTCCATATCCAACTAATGAGGAAGGACGAATTATTTTTGGGTCGTTTAAATCACTTTCAGCTATTAAGTAAATTTGGCGATTTTGTGCTGTTGATAAATTTTTAACGTTTTCTGCTAATTCTTCTAAAAAGTGTTTTGCACCTAAATCATAAATTGCATGAATAGCATCTAAACGTAAAGCATCAATATGATATTCTTTCAACCAATACAAGGCGTTTTGAATAAAATAGTTACGTACTTCATAACTGTGAGCATCATCAAAATTAATTGCATTTCCCCAAGGTGTACGATATCTGTCTGTAAAATAAGGTGCAAAGCAATTGGTGTAGTTTCCTTCTGGGCCAAAGTGGTTATAAACTACGTCTAAAATTACAGCTATTCCTTGTTGATGACAAGCGTTAACCAAATGTTTTAAATCTTGGGGTTGTCCATAGGAATTTTGTACAGCGAAGGGATAAACACCGTCATATCCCCAATTTCTATTACCTGGAAATTGGGAAATTGGCATTAATTCAATGGCGTTTATGCCTAATTCTTTTAATTCTGGTAATCGAGGAATGATGGCTAAAAATGTGCCTTCTGGTGTGAAAGTACCAATATGAAGTTCATAGATAATCATGGTTTCTAAGGGAATACCCGACCAATTTTGCTCATCCCAATTAAAGCTATGATCTATAATTTGGGAAGGTCCATGTACTCCTTGGGGTTGAAAATTTGATGCGGGATCTGGTCTGGTTTCGCTATTATTTAGCTGATAAAAGTAAAGTGTTCCCGGATAAACATTATTAGCTGTGATTTGCCAATATTCACCCTGCTTTTGCATGGGAATTTGTGCGGGTTGGGGCGAAAGAATTTGCACAGCAACAGTTTCTAAATGGGGACTCCAAACTGTAAATTTACAGTTACCATTACCTAAATAATTAGCTCCAATTTGCATATATTTTTTAGTTGTGATTAGTTGTGCAATTTAATGTTTTTGTTAAGCAATGCGACGCAATAGCACAAGCGATCGCCCCACAACAGGCACAGTCTGAAACCCTGATATTAGCACTTGTTCTTGAATAAAACGCGGCTCGTTAGTATCAATAACTACTTGCCAGCCTTTATCTTTTAAACCTGGGGGTAAACTAAAATCAATTAATTCGTGGTGTGCATTAAAGAATAGTAAAAAACTTTCATCAATGATGCGTTCACCATGAGAACCCGGTGTAGCAATACCTTCACCATTTAAGAAAATTTCCATGACTTTGGCATAATTAACTAGCCATTCTTTTTCGGTCATCTCACTACCATCAGCATTAAACCAACCAATATCACTAATACCAATTCCGTAAATAGGACGACCTTGAAACCATTTACGTCGCCGAAATACTGGATGTTGATGACGAAAATAAATTAGTTCACGAGTAAAGTCTAATAAATCTGTATTTGATGTTTGTAAATCCCAATCACGCCAGGAAATTTTATTATCTTGACAATAAGGGTTGTTATTACCATTTTGAGTACAACCTAATTCATCCCCTCCTGATAGCATTGGTACACCCTGAGAAAGAAATAAGGTTGCTAAAAAATTCCGGCGTTGACGTTCTCGCAATTTTAATATTTCCGGGTCGTCAGTTTCCCCTTCTACTCCACAATTCCAACTTCTATTATGACTTTCCCCATCTTGATTATTTTCCCCATTACTCTCATTATGTTTGTGGTTATAACTAACTAAATCATTGAGAGTAAAACCATCATGAGCCGTAATAAAATTAACACTAGCATTAGGACTGCGGCCATTTGTTTGATATAAGTCTGGACTACCTGTAAAACAGTAAGCAAATTGCCCTAAACTATTGTCTGCACCTCTCCAAAAATCCCGTACAGTATCCCTATATCTACCATTCCATTCTGACCAACGCAGGGGAAAATTACCGACTTGATAGCCACCTTCACCCAAATCCCAAGGTTCGGCAATTAATTTTACATCTGCTAAAACTGGGTCTTGATGGATAATATCAAAGAAGGCGGAAAGATTATCTACTTCATATAATTCTCGCGCTAATGCTGAAGCTAAATCAAACCGGAAACCATCAACGTGCATTTCTGTCACCCAGTAACGCAGGCTATCCATAATTAATTTTAAAACTTGAGCATGACGCATATTCAAGGAGTTACCACAGCCGGTAAAATCCATATAATAGCGGGGATTGTCTTTAACTAATCGGTAATATGTACTATTATCAATTCCGCGTAATGATAGACTTGGCCCTAAATGATTTCCTTCGCCAGTATGGTTGTAAACTACATCTAAAATTACTTCAATTCCTGCGAAATGCAGGGTTTTGACCATTTCTTTAAATTCATTAACTTGCTGTCCTTGAGAACCACTGGCACTATAAGCAGAATGAGGAGAAAAATAATTAATAGTATCATAACCCCAATAATTTTTTAGTCCTTTATCTATTAAATGCCCTGGATGTGATAGATAATGATGGACGGGCATTAATTCTACTGCGGTGATACCTAATTTCTGTAAATGAGCGATCGCAGCTGGATGTGCTAACCCGGCATAAGTCCCCCGTAATTTTTCGGGAATATCTGGATATAGTTGGGTAAAACCTTTAACATGAGTTTCATAAATTACTGTTTCATGCCAAGGTGTTTGCAATAATTTATCATCACCCCAATCAAAAGATTGATCAACAACAATACTTTTGGGGATGACATGAGCATTATCTAACTCAGAAAAGCTTAAATCTTCATCCGGTGAACTCCACGAATAGGCAAAAATTTCTGAATTATGTTCAATTTCTCCATCAATTGCTTTAGCATAAGGGTCAATTAATAATTTGTTAGGGTTAAAGCGATGACCTGCTTCTGATTCCCAAGGTCCATGTACTCTAAAACCGTACTTTTGTCCTGTCCCTATTCCTGGCACATAACCATGCCAAATAAAAACATTTTTTTCGGTCAAAGATAAGCGAATTTCGTTGTTATCTTCCTCAAATAAACATAGTTCTACTTCTGTTGCATTTTCGGAAAATAAAGCAAAGTTTGTTCCTTTTCCATCCCAACGAGCACCCAAGGGATAGACATTCCCCGGCCAGAGTGTTACATACATATATATTCACAAGGAAATTTACTGTTTCTTCTGCTTTGCTCTTTTGGTAACAACTGCAATAAAAT
This sequence comes from Nostocaceae cyanobacterium, assembly GCA_035299225.1. Lineage (GTDB taxonomy): Bacteria > Cyanobacteriota > Cyanobacteriia > Cyanobacteriales > Nostocaceae > DATGXB01. The sequence continues at coordinate 27,759 of DATGXB010000255.1, forward strand.
TACTGTATCCTCAACCAGATACTAACCTAAGTTAAAATTTAACTAGGAAATAAATATATTTATTCTATCTAGGGAAGGAATAGTGAGCTATTCACAAAGATATACTAAGATAAACTCACTTTTTTATAAATCGAGAAAATTATAGTCTCAATTATCCAGATGATTTTCTCAGTATTACTGATATAACGAGTTGATTTTATGTAGTAATGCAACTAAATAATCAGAAGATACTACATAAACACCTTTAATTTTTTGATTTTGGTCTATTTCTTCTAATTTAGCTGCGGTAAAACATAAAATTGGTTGCACAAATCGCACTTTTTTTAATTTTTTTAATTTTACAGCTTGTCCTTTCACTGCTTTTAATATATCTTTTCTCTGTGGAAACTCATAAATATTTTTACCATGTCTCAGTTTTAGGATATCACCATTAAAGAATAATCTCCCGCTATTACTTTTAACATCTATCACAAAATGATTACCTTGAGGAGAAGATAGAAAAAAATCAGCGTCACCCCCATATTCAAAGAGGATATTATGTTCAATTTTCCAACCTCGCGGTTCTAAAATCTGTAAAATTTCGGCGACTAATGTTTCTGCGTCTGCTCCCTTTGTGGCTTGATTTGCTCTAATTAATAGTTGTTTTCCTTTTAAATAACAAAAAAATGCACATATCCCAGAAGCACCACAAATTAATACTTTGATTGTGGGAGATAAAAGTGGTAAAAATATAATTATTAAGGAAGTAATGATTAAAAACCCAGTTTGCATAAACTTCTGTTTGGCTGCATTTTTACGGTTATCAGCCATTTTTCTGACGTTATCCCCTGGTTTTGACATTGTTCTTAGCTGCATTTGTTTAGTTTGTTGTCATTATGACATAAAACCAGGAATTTTTATTTTATACAGGTGATGATTGTGATTCTTCTATTACTTCTGGTAATGTTTCTTTTTCCACTAAATTTGATAAACTATCTATTATGTCTTTAATACAAGCTGCTACAGGTACGGCTATCAGTAAACCGATAATTCCGCCTAAATATGTTCCTATTAGTAAAGATATAATCACCCAAATGGGTCGTATACCAGTAAATTTGCTGAGTAAGCGGGGAGCGATCGCCTGATCAATTATTTGATCGATCACCACAGCCGCAGCTAATACCTGTACTGATAACCATAAATTATGTGATGCGATAATTAATGTAATGATAATTAAACTAACTACATCTCCAAAGGGAATTAAACTTAAAATACCAATTCCTAAACCAAACAGTAAACCAAACTTTACCCGAAAAATCAACAGCATTAAAGTTTGAGTAGTCCCGATTAATAAAGCCAAGCTGATTTGACCAATTAAATAATTTTGAAAGTTTTGTTGTAGGGAATTTTGCACAAAATCACTTATGTTTGCAGGGAGTTTACTAAATATAGCTTTGCTAATTCTTTCACCATCTATTAATAAATAAAATGTTAAAACGATTGTAATTAAAACATCAGAAATACTATCAATAGCATCTATAATTAAACTAAAAAGCTTATTAAATATTAATTCTAATTCATTCGGTAAACGATGAAAAACATCAGTTAAAACTTGACTAAAAGTCACTTGTAACCTTTGTTTAAACACCCAATTATTTAAAGTTTGTAGTTTAATTTCACCTGAATCAATCCACTGGGGTAATACTTTTACCATTTCCTGAAACTGTACTACAACCACAGGTAACACAGTAATAGCCAGAATCAGTAAAATTAATGTAGCAGAAATAAAAACTAATGCTACAGCATAATTACGTTTAATTTGCCATTTTTCCAATAATGAAGTAGGGTAATTTAAGATAAATGCCAGTAAAACTGAGAATACTAAAATTGACACCAAAGGCTGAAAAAATTGCACAAGTTTAAATAATAACCAGCCATTGAGACAAATTAGCGGAAATAGCAAGGTTAAAATTAACCATTTAATTAACTGGTTTAAAGAAAAATCCATAACACAAAGTTGAGAATTAAGGAGAGTAAATAAACCACTATAAATCATAGCGATTTATTCCCCCTTCATGCTATTAAATAATCTCTAATTATAAACCAGCAAACCACTCATAACCCTGATCTTCCCAATAACCTCTAAATATGGATAAATTGCTAGTTAATGTAATCCTCGTTACCCATTTACTTTGTTTATAACCTAGTTTAATTGGTGCGGCTAAACGCAAAGGTGCGCCGTTTTCTACTGGTAAAGATACACCATTTTTTTGATATGCTAATAGGGTTTGAGGATGAACTGCTGAGGCTAAATCCCAACTTTCATAATAGCCATCTGCTGATTTAAAATAAACATATTTAGCATTTGTCCGGGGTTGTGATAAAGCTAAAATTTCGCGTAAACGTACACCTCCCCATTGTACAACTGCTGCCCATCCTTCTACACATACATGACGAATAATCATGGAAGTAAAAGGTAAATTTTGAATATCCGCTATACTCAAACTCAAAGGATTATTTACTTCTCCATCCACAATTAAACGGTATTGATTTACATCAATAATTGGTGTATATCTAAAGCTATTTATAATTAAATCTTCTGGGTTAATTTCAGCCAGAGAAAATTCAGGAATTAGTTTTTGGGGTTGAAAAATTAACTCTTCAAATCTCTGATTTAGGGGTTCAGATAGTTTTCCCACCAAGTCTTCAAAAATAGGAGTACCACAGCCCCCTAGTAAAAAATTAAGGCTAGAAATTCCCGAAAGATGTAAAAAGTTGCGGCGTGTCAGTTTGTGATTATTCATAATTTTTCAGATGCTAAATATTGATTTTTACTAACTTTGATTATTTACCAAAACATGGATTCTGTTAATTCATCTCCCCCGGCTTTGCGACCTAGTAACCAATGGATCATCACAAATATTACCACCATCGGGACAGATGCAAAATGTACAATTCTCAAAGCTTGCCAATTACCAAATCTATCAACTATCCAGGAAAATTGAGCAGGTTTGTACATTCCTATACCTGAAAAAATTGCTAACAAAAGTATGGGAATAATGGCAGTATAAATAATTCGATGCCAAGCATAAGTTAAGCGTTTTTGATTTTGCGTTTTTTGTAAGGCTTTGATGTCATTTAATCCTACAAACCGATGTTTCCAACGTCGAGTAATGAAAATGTAAACACCATAAATTAAAAGATTAATAGAAAATAACCACATAGCGGCAAAATGCCAATGTCTACCACCAGCTAACCAACCGCCTAAAGTGAATATCGGCGGAATATGCACTCCTGCACGGCCACCAAAAACAGGGTTAGCGTTGTAAATTTGTAACCCACTGGTGAGCAAAATAAACAAGCTAATTAAATTAGTGTAATGAAATATTTTCGCTGCTATAGCTTGTTGTGGTATTTTACGGGGTTTAGAGGAAGTTGTTACAGTCATAGAGGAATCAAAAGTTAGAGATTGAAAATTTAACCTACCTCCATCTACAGATATCAAGAGGGGGGTTGACAGTGAGTATTATTTATTTTACGTTAAAATGTTACAATATGATTTTGTACCAGGGAAGATAAAGACGATGGCTAAAAAATCTAAAGGTTTTCAGGAATTGCTGCAAGATAAAAACAGTCTAAAACGTAGCATAAAAGTTTTTCAAAAATTAATAGAGAGGGTGAAAAATACTGCTTCTGATGTAGATCCTGAAATAGTTTTTGAGCAAGAAAACACCGCCAAAATGTCAGAAATATTACACATATATGTTGAGCCTTATCTGCTTCCTTCAGATAATTATGGTGTACGTAAAACTGTCCTAGACATAGGTATTTTGGGTTGGAATGCTGCTATATGTCCTGAACATTTGAAACAAAAACTGATTAATGATTTTTATCAAGATTTTTTTGCTGAATATCCAGACGAATTAAAACAAGAAATAAAAACGTGGATAGATGTATTAATTGAAAGAAAAAAGAAATATTTTGCTAACATAAATCGAATGATATTAAGTTGTAAAATTGAAGAAACAGAAGATAGTTATGATCTTTTAGTTTTTTCTACTATGCTTCCTGATGAAGACTTAACATCTCAAGAGACATAATTGCTAATTTAGTAGTGCTAAATTTCTGAACAAAAATGATTATGTTTATGTTCAAAATCTTAGTATGGATGTTATACAAAGCATCTATAGGATTTCGGTTTGATTTTTGCAAAATACAGGTGTGGGCATTTCCTAAGACTTTTTGCTTGCTTCTATTCAGGATTTTATCTCCTAGCCCACGCTACACATAACTTAAAATTTTTGACAAATACAAATCATCTAAGATTCCCATATACAGATATACAGATAAATTCATTTTTTTACCTAAGAGAGATAAGTTTACATTCTGTATTAGAAAAGACCAAAAAATAAATGATCCAATTTGTACTTGTGTAGGGCGCGTTAGGGAACGCACCTTAGCTTTGGTTGACCACTACACAAAAAGGATCTTTCTTTAGTTGGAACTCTCTTATTTATTTCATGTTAAAATGTTATGATGTCGTTTTGTACCAGGGAAGATTCAAGACAATGGCTAAAAAATCTAAAGGTTTTCAGGAATTGCTGCGAGAGAAAAAAAATTTACAACACAGAAAAGAAAATTTACAAATCTTAGTGCAGCGTGTACAAGAGGATATTTCTGATATGGATGTTGAAATGCAGATTGAGCCAACCAATCTTGAAAAAATGTCAGAAATACTACAAGCATTTGTAGCCCCTTATATTAGTAATTCGGACACTTTGAGCGAACGTAAGAGTTTTTTAAATCTAGCTGTTATTGCTTGGAATAGTACATTATTTCCTGAAGACCAGCAGCAAACAATTATTGATAAATTTTTAGGATCTTTATCTATAAAAGAGGAGGAAACTAAACAAGAAGTTAGGAGAATTATTAATACTCTTACGATCAGAAAGCAGAGATATTTTGCAAATGTTAAACGCTTTATAGCGGAATTTCGTTTGACAGAAACAAAAGATGAATTTCATCTTTCTGTTGCTTCTATTACTCCTCGTGAATCTCTTAATGAAGCTTCACATTCTGAAGAAAAATAGAATGTGTAGGAATAGAGAAGGATTTTATATTCAATAGTTCGGACAGTTTTTGAGGTAGGGCTTGAAACCATTGATTTTCGGTTATCGGCTCTTCTCATGAAAAAGTCTGAAAGCCGCATTCTACCGTTAGCAGTCTAGCTGGTTTTACAAAATGTCCGAAGTATTGATATTATTGAATAAATAATTTTGTACCAGGGAGGATTAAAGACAATGGCGAAGAAATCTAAAGGTTTTCGAGAATTGCTGCGGGAGAGAATTAACTTACAAGAGAGAGAAGAAAATTTACAGGCATTACAAGATCAAGTTTATGAAAATAGTCGTAAGTCAAAGAAAAAAACAGTATTAGTTGCGACTCAAGACGGTGAAAAAATGTCGGATATATTAAAAAGGTTTGTTGCTCCATATATTCAAGATTTAGACAATTTTGATGAGGTTGAATATTATTTCAATATAGCTATACTTGCCTGGAATATGACGTTTACTCCTGAAGAAAAACACCAATCATTAATTCAGAAGTTTCTAAGAAGTACACCTCCAGGAGATAAAGATTTTCAACGAGAGGTCAGACAAACTATACGTGAATTGATAGAAAGAAAAAAAATGTATTTTTCTGATGTCAAGCGGATTATCACAGATTTTCGTTTGGTAGAAACAACTAATGAATATAGTCTGGCTGTTGCTTATAAGATGGTTGATAATTAATGTAACGACAGGGGATTTCACTTAATTAATTCGTTGACTCTTTGCCATTCTTCAACTGTGATTTTAAAGTTAGTTGAATTAGGGGCGCGAAGAACTAATAAATTTTTTAAGATGGGGTCTTGTTGTAAGTTGGTTTTCAATAAAGGCTGTTCTATGAATTTGTGGGTAAATTGAATAATTGCTTGTTGCTTTCCTAATGCGCGGGTGGGGTCAGCCCAATATTTTTTATCAGGCATTTGGCTGAGAAATTGGGCAGGTTCTTTGATTTCTGCTAGGGCATAAATTCCGGCTTCTGTGCCTGCTATCCAAATGATTACACCATCACCGGGGGCGATATCTTTGGCGTAGCGGGTGACTAACCAGGGCATTTCTGTAACTTCTTTAATAGCGTCAATAATGCGGTAGTATTTGGGGTTGCCTTGAAATAACCAGTAAGCCATGAATTTTTATTTATAGTTGAAGTTTAAAGAAGGGAATAGTCATTAGTCATTAGTCATTAGTCATTAGTCATGAGGGAACAGGGAACAGGGAACAGGGAACAGGTAATAGGTAATAGAAAATTAATTCTTTTTTCTTTTTTCTTTCCCCCCTGCACCCTGCCCCTCTGCCCCCCTGCCTTCTACTTGTGCAGTAGTTATTCAGGTTTTTCTGCTTGGGTGGAAATGGTTAATACTTGGGGTGGGGTTGCGTCGGGGGGATAGAGAAAGTCTACTTCTACTAAACGCCGATCGCCTGGCCGCATATTTAATGTTACCAAGGATTCGCCGGCTAAACCTCTGGTTTGCACTAAATGCACAAATTCGGTTTTGGGTTGTCCTTGATCATCCCGGTAACGTAAGCGCACACTTCCTCGGAAAAATACTTGGCGGACTGGTGTTGTAAAGAAACGTAAACCGCCTTTTGTTAATTGTTCCTCTTTGATGGGGGTTTGTAATGCTAGATTGATGGTTTGCGCTGTGTTGGTATTGTTTAAAAGCGGTAACTGCATACTATATTGAATGCCGTAGTTACCATGAGCGCGGTAAGCTGTGTCTGGGTAACGCACTAACATTTCTGCGGTTTGGATTTGTCCTGTTCCCAATGTGCCACCGTGCAAGGTGCTTAAAGGGTATGAAAATGCTTGTCCTGGTTGGGGAATGGTTAAATGTGGGGTTTGGGAGTTATCTGTAATTAATGCCCGCCACTGAGAACCACTGGCTACACCGGCTACCCGTCCGTAGATTGCGGGTTTGCCACTTCCTTCTAGGGGGGTGGGTACTTTATCTCTGGGTGTGGATAGTTCACCATTGTTTAAGAGATTTTGCCATTCTGCTAATGTGGGTGGGCGATCGCTTCCATCTTCATTTTTGGGTGCAAACATCGCTAAACTAGCGGCGTAAACTGTGCCATTACTTCTTAACCGTGCATAAGTAGAGCGACCATTGAGAGGCGGAGTTAGTTCGGCTACGGGAATCGGTAAATTTAAAAATATGCGACTTTCCCCAGGGGGAATAATTATTTGCGAGGGAAAATTCCTTTGTCTGCGGCCTCTCAAAATATCCAACACCGCGCGATCGCCTGGACCCGCAAAAACTGTTCCAGCATTATTCCGACTGAAAGCAGGTAGCTGAATAAATGGCGCATCTGGTTGGCTTAAATAACTAGCTGCTTGCAAAATATCTACCCTGACCGCTTCAGAACCTGGATTATGTAACAAAATCCCTAAATATAAAGGTCGAGTATTTTCCGGTGGTTCAGCCCTAGCAACATGATGAGCAAAAATATCAAACCTCCCCTGGAAAGGAAAGTTTAAATGTGCAGAGGGAACTTTTTTATCATTTCCAGGAAAAGTTGAAAGTAAAATTCCTTCTTTTAAAACTAATTCTGGGCTGTTACTGTTAAAAACCGGTATTTTGTCTAACTGTCCTGGGAGAGAACGCACCTGTTGCGGTTTTACTACTTCTTCCGGTAGAGATGGAGTCGGATTTGCTTGGGCAAAATGTAAACTTAATAACAATGGTAGCATGATTAAGGAAAAATTAAAAATGTAAAATGCCAAAAGTAAAAGGTCAAGGGTAATAAATTTTATTTCTTTCCCCTCTGCCCCTCTGCTTTCCTCTTGACATTGAATTTCTCACAGAAGTGCCAGATTGTTAACCATTAATAAAAAGTTGGCAACAATACCTACAGAATTTCCTGGGTGCAAAATCGGGACATGGACAAAAACACAAGGAATTGACACTGGGGATCGCTGTAGATAGTCCAAGATCGAGTAGTAAAGACCTTCGCAGACGAACATCCCACAGTCGTGGCTAATTTCAACTTCCACTGTTCCCGCCATTAATTTTTTGAGATCAACGGTGGTTTGCAAAACATTTTCTGCCCCATCTCCGGGTAAGATATTTGTGCTTCTGGCCATGACTTCTACACTCAATTTTTCCCGACTGGCCGCCATGCCACAACAAATAACATAATCAGGTTGAACTTCATTAATTTTGGCAATGACAAGGGAACTAGCCAAGTTGACATCTACGGGTAAGCGGCGCAAAAAAAATAAATCATTTGCCCTTGAAGCCATTTTGTCTAGGTTGAGTAACAGGTCATCAGATGAATTTGAGAGTTGATTACTCAGCCAAGTGTCAAAAGAAGTTAATAGAATTCTTTTTTTCATCAGAAATATTATTTACAATAAGAACATAAACCCCTCCCAAATAATTTTACAAGGAGTAGGTAAATGCCAGTTATTGCAGTCGTAGATTACGATATGGGAAATTTGCACTCAGTCTGCAAAGGTTTAGAAAAGGCTGGAGCAACTCCTAAAGTTACTCATTCTGCAAAGGAATTAGAACAAGCTGAGGCCATAGTTTTGCCCGGAGTTGGGGCTTTTGATCCGGCAGTACAACACTTGCGGTCCCGTGGTTTGGAACAACCAATTAAGGAAGCGATCGCCTCCGGTAAACCTTTTTTGGGAATTTGTTTAGGGCTGCAAATTCTCTTTGAATCCAGTGCTGAAGGGACTCAACCCGGTCTGGGAATCATCCCCGGAAAAGTCCGCCGCTTCCGTCCTGAATCGGGAATTGCTATCCCCCAGATGGGTTGGAATCAACTGCAATTGACTCAACCAAAACATACTTTATGGGAACATTTACCTGCTAATCCTTGGGTTTATTTTGTTCATTCCTACTATGTCGAGCCCACAGAACCACAATTTAAAGCCGCTACCGTCACCCACGGCACCCAAACCGTCACAGCTGCGATCGCTCACGATAATCTCATGGCAGTTCAATTCCATCCAGAAAAATCTTCTAATGTGGGGTTGCAAATTCTATCTAATTTTGTTTCCCAAATCCGCGAAAAAGTTTTTGCTTAATCATTCTTTACATTTGGGTCAGTCGTTGCAGCAAAAGTTAGGAGTCAGGAGTCAGAACAATTTTAGATTTTGGATTTTGGATTTTGGATTTTTAGATTTATTACTTCCTTATCCTCCTCATCTTCCCTGTTCCCTGTTCCCTGTTCCCTGTTCCCTGTTCCCTAATGACTAATAACCAATGACTAAATTATTATGAGTCTGAGAATTTACGGGAATCGCCTGCTAAAAACCTTACCGGGGAAAGAAACTCGACCCACCACAGGCCGAGTTAGAGAAGCTGTGTTTAATATTTGGCAGGGGACAATTGCAGACTGTCGTTGGTTAGATTTATGTGCGGGTAGTGGTTCAATGGGTGCCGAAGCTTTGTGTAGGGGTGCAAGTTTGGTTGTTGGTATCGAACAATCAAGCCGGGCTTGTGCAATTATTCAGCAAAATTGGCAACAAGTAGCCAAACCTGAACAAAAATTTAAGGTTTTACGAGGTAATGTTATTCAACAATTAAAAAACTTATTAGGTCAACAATTTGACAGAATTTATTTTGATCCGCCCTATGCCAGTGGTTTATATGTACCAGTCTTACAAGCGATCGCTCAATATCAACTTTTAGATCCGCAAGGTGAAATAGCCCTAGAACATGACCCCCAAGATTGGCAAGCCCCAATTATCCCCCATTGGGAGATTTGCCGTCAAAAGGTTTATGGCAACACAGGCTTAACCTTTTACAACATCACCTCAAACAATGGACAAGGCCAAGCCTTGTCCGAAAATTAAACGAAAATTAGACTTAGCCGCCTAACTCTGTGGGGCGTTTGTATTGCTTATAAGCAGCATAAAACAGACCAGCCAGGGTGACGGGAATCAAGCCGAGAACAATACCACACAACAGGGGTTCAATCACTGTGAGTCTCCTCTTTGCAATAGTTAATCTTTGTTTCCTGTCGTGATTCTACCAAATTAGGGTTGAATCCCATGTCATCACCTGTTTTTCAAGTATTAATCCTTTATTAAAAATCTTCCTTGTGCTTGCGGTAACAGTCAAGAACTTTTAAGCTATGTGTAGGAATGAAAAACTTCCTGCTCACCTAGACTGTAGAACCTAAAGTTTTGGATAACCGACTCACTCAACCGGGAACAGTAATTCTGCAAGTCGCTGTATGGGTTTTAGCAATAATTACAGCGATTGCGATCGCACTTTTTGGTCTACAAACTGTGCAAGCCTCCGATCCTTATGTGAAAAGCGTCCTCTCACTCCCAGGTGATTCCATGCGGGGACAAGCCATATTTCATGCTAACTGTGCCGGGTGTCATGCTTGGGATGCTACGGGATTAGTAGGACCCAGTTTACAAGATGTTTCTAAACGTAAATCAGCTTATGGCTTGATTCATCAAGTAACCAGTGGTGACACTCCCCCCATGCCCAAATTCCAACCTAGCGCCAAAGAAATGGCCGATTTATTAAGTTATTTGGAAAGTTTGTAAAGAGAAGGCAGGATAATTTTAGATTTTAGATTTTAGATTTTAGATTTTAGATTCAACAATAATTAACAAGGCAGGAAATAGTAATATTTTCTTATGCTTTTTCTGTAATTTAGCTATTATATTTACTTATTAACTTTATTAATATAATTTATCTTTGTCCATGAAAACCATTAATCAAACTTCAGATATCTGCTTTATTGACTTATTTAGCGGAACAGGAGGATTTCGATTAGCAGTTGAAACAGTTTGCGAGCAAAGAAAAATCTCATCTAAATGTGTCTTTTCTAGCGATAGTGACTTAGACGCTCAAAAAATTTATACAGCTAACTTTGGTGAAACTCCCACCGGCGATATTACCAAAATCGCAGAAGAAGACATTCCCCAACATGACATTTTACTAGCTGGATTTCCTTGTCAGCCTTTTAGTATTTGTGGTGACTTAAAAGGATTTGAAGATACCAGAGGCACATTATTTTTTGATATCGCTCGAATTATTAAACAACAACAACCTTCCGCTTTTATTTTAGAAAATGTGAAACAATTAAAAGGACATCAAAGCGGTAAAACCTTACAACTAATTATCAAAACATTAACAGATTTAGGATATTATACAGATTATAAAATCCTCAATGCTCTTGATTTTGGTGTACCCCAAAAGCGTGAAAGAATTTTTATAGTTGGGTTTAAAGATAAAAATAAATTTGCTTGGCCTAATCAAACCATAGCCATGAAACCTTTATCAGAAATTCTCGAAAAATCAGTATCAAAATTTTATTATGCTTCCGAGAAAATTCGCCAAAACCGTTTACAGAAAACAGCCGGAAAGACAAAATACAATCAGCCAACTATTTGGCATGAAAATAAAGCCGGAAATATTAGCGTTTATCCCTATTCCTGCGCTTTAAGAGCCGGTGCATCCTATAATTATTTATTAGTTAATGGAGAAAGACGGTTAACAGAAAGGGAAATGCTCAGATTACAAGGTTTTCCCGATTCTTATCAAATCGTTGGAAGTTATCAAGCAATGCGAAAATTAACAGGAAATGCCGTTGCTATTCCTTGCGTCGCTGCTGTTGTAAATTCTCTGATTAATTCTATATTAAATTTTGAGGCAGAACCTCAGTTATAGCATTCCCAACCAGAGACTAGGAATGAGATTATTTAGTTAAATCTATATCTAGAGAAGTGTGGAAACAGGATTAATAAGTATAGAAATAATCTCTAAGATACATCCGTAGGTAGAGAATAAGACAGCGTAATTATTAATAGCCTATAGATGCAACAACCAATTATACAGAGGTAAGTTATGGCTGTATCTGCAATTGATATTTCCAAAAGTCTCAGTGGCATAGATTTTCCTGCCAATAAAAATAATTTAGTTAATCATGCCAGACAGAAAAATGCTAGTCAGGAAGTAATTGATGTTTTGCAAAATATGCCAGAACAGGAATATGAAAATATGGCAGATGTAGAACACGCTTTTGGTGAAATTAGATAATTTTTGATGGTTTTGTGTTCTTGTCTGTATACTTCCTTGATTTAGATTTTTAGGGACATGGCACTGCCATGTCCTGATAAATTATTCTGTTTAAAAAACCGATTTTAACTAAATTGTTGAGTATAAAATCGAGCATAACGACGCTCAAGGTTTAATAGTTCTTCATGTGTGCCTGATTCCACGATTTGTCCTTTTTCTAAAACCAGAATGCGATCGCACTTCCTCACTGTAGATAATCTGTGAGCGATAATTAACACAGTGCGATTTTGCATTAACCTTTCTAAAGCTTCCTGTACCAAAGCTTCCGACTCTGAATCTAAAGCTGATGTCGCTTCATCTAAAATCAGAATTTGCGGGTTGAGAAGCACAGCACGAGCGATCGCTATTCTCTGTCTTTGTCCCCCAGATAAGTTAATCCCCCGTTCACCCACCCATGTATGATAACCTTCAGGCAGTTGGCTAATAAATTGATGAGCATTAGCGATTTTTGCTGCTTCCTCCACTGCGGCTAAATCAAAATTATCTTGTCCAAAAGCAATATTTTCCGCTATCGTCCCAGAAAACATAATCGTTTCCTGCGGTACAATGCCAATTTGACGGCGTAAACTCCGCAATTTTACATCCCGAATATTTACCCCATCAATCAAAATATCTCCCGCATCAGGATCATAAAATCGGGGTAGAAGATTTACAAAAGTCGTTTTTCCCGCACCGGAAGCACCCACAAGAGCGATCGCTTCCCCCGGCATCACTAATAAACTAATATCCTTTAAAACCGGTTCACCAGGTTGATAACTAAATGTAATCTGACGGTATTCAATCCTACCCTGCACAGCAGGCAAATTAGTGGCGTTCGGTGCTTCTAAAACCGTAGGTTGAATCGCTAATAACTCAAACACCCGATCAACCGAAGCTTCACCCTGTTTAAATTCATTGTAATTTTGTGTAGTATGACCAATAGGATCAATTAATAAAGCGGCTGCGGTTAAATAACTAAAAAAATCCGCCACTGTTAAATTACGTTGCGAAATCTGCCAAGCTCCTACCAAAATCAGGGATAATGCACTCAAAGCCTCCAAAAATCCTACTATCGGCACTTGAATTGCTTTGAGTTTGTCAGCCGAATATTTGGCTTTTAAACTCTGTTCTGCTTCATAGCTAAATTTAGCCAGTTCGTAATCCTCAGCTGTAAAAGCTTGGACTAAGCGAATACCGCTAAACACCTCCGTCAGAATAGCAGATAAACCCGACACCTGATTTTGACTTTTGAGGGCATATTTCCGTAATCTTTCCCCAAACCAACCAATTAACACACCCATAATTGGCGCAATTACTACTGTGGCTAGGGTAAGTTGCCAATTGAGGTAAATCATGTAAATGGGGATAGCTATTAGCTGCAAAACGCAGGGTATAAAGTCATGAAAGATTTTATTGATCACTTCCCCAATGCGGTCAATATCTTCCGTGAGACGATAGGATAAATCACCTGCTTTTGCAGTTTCAAAAAAACTCAAATTAAGCTGTTGTAGATGGGCATAAGTTCGCTGACGCAAGAGAAAAGCTATTCTCAGCGCTGCTTTAGCCATGTATAAATCTTGAACCGCTTGGAAAAAACCACGAATTAGAAAGATTAAAGCACAGATACCCACAAGATAGGCGATCGCTACCACATTACCCTGTCCGAAGGGAGTCGCCAACCTGCCAGCTAACTGAATTAAAGTTAAAGTAGCCAGCACATAACCAACAATCCCGATAAAACCCTGAGCGATCGTTCCCCACTGGGTGCGAATATAAGGTAAGAGTAGCCAATAATTAGAACGAGTTTTCAACTTCTCACATCCACAAAAATCATTTCCTCTGTTTGACGGTATCAGGTTTTGGGGAGTTGCGAAACATTTAATCACCACTCAGTTGAGAATTTTCCAGCACTTCCCAACGCAGCAACCTGGGTAACTGTGCCAAATCCAAAAGATAGTTCACCACCCAAACCACAATTTCCAAAACCAGCAGGTAACGCACCCATAGCAACCCCGGTTCATCACCTAAAAACCCCATCCCCTCATACAACTGCCAAAAACGGTAAGGTATATAAAGATAAGGCACCATTACCCAAACCACCGTTTGATACTTTCTCAAAGTGATACTTTCCGTCAGGATTTGTAAACCCAACATCACAAAATACCAACCCAGAACAGTTACCACAGAAGTATAACCCCATACACCACCCCATAACAACATCACTAACAGGGGTACAACTATTCCTAAAAATTGTACTGAACCATACCAGATATTAAACCAATCTGGTAAAGATTGGGGTAAGGTGTAAGGCTTGGTATTTTTCCAACACCAACCCACCACAATCAAGAAACCATTAGCTATCAGGAAAAAGAATGTATTTTCCAGTAGCAAGTAAAGATTAATTTGCCAGAAATCCATAAAGCAGGGAACAGGGAACAGGGAACAGGGAACAGGATTGAAACCCCTTGAGCATCAGGCTTTCTTCTTAAAGTTTGTACTTCATTTATCTGAAATATGCTGTAATATAATTTTGAATTTATACATGAAAAAATTCATTAACCCAAAGTTAGATTAAATTTATATTGTATCCCCTAAAAGTTCCATCAAATCCTGTACAAAGATAGAAATATAGCTGACATAACCGCCTCAGAATGAATGATTCTGTTGGCGAATTAATTGGGGCTATAACCCCTTATTACTCATAAACCTTGATTTTTGTAGTATGTGTAGGGTGGGCATTTTTGGGTAAAATACTGAACAGAAGGAGAAAACTCTAGGAAATGCCCACCTTTGTATTTTTAAATAATCAAACAGGAATGCTATAGATCGAATAAATGAAATGATTTTAGTCGGCTTGAGCCGACTTTTCTATTCTCAGGCGGGATGCCGGACAAAAGCGGGTTTTATTTACTCCGTTAGTATCAGATATTCTCTACCGTCCCAACCAAGTTTTAATGACATCCACAATACTGCTACCACCCCAAAATAAAGCAAACAGAATTGAAGCCGTCACCGCAGCACCGATAATAGAAATAACGATACCACCCAAACTAATAGCGCCATCATCTTCTAATAAACCAAAACTAATGACAAAAACGCCCATAGCTTGTAAAGTATTAGTACCAGGTATAGGCAAAATCATAGAAATAGCCATCAGACAAATTGCTATTCCTAAAGTTACCCGACCGATTAAAGTTGTACAAATATAAGAAAGACGAGGACGAGCAACAGCCTCAATTCTTTTTAACCAAGGTAGCGCAGATTTAAAGAACTTTTGTGCTGTAGTTACGGGAAAAGGATGATTAACAAATTTAGGTGGTAGCCAAGGAGTTTTCGCTCCTGTTAACATTTGTACAGCTACCACTAAAATCACCACACCGAAAGGAGTAGCATAACCAGGTGCCGGTATAGGTAAAGCGGAAGGAAGAGATAAAATTACCAACAAAAAACCAAAACTTCTTTCCCCAGCTAATAGGAATATATCAGCTAAAGTAATTTTTTCCGGTCGTTCTTCTTCAAACAAATAGCGGTGTAGTTCAGCAGAAAGTTTGGCCATATATTTTTCAAATTTGCAAACCAGGTTAAGCCTCGATGGATTTTGATTTCTGGCACCCATACCTTAAGCAACATATCTTAACACAAATCGCTCTACAACATACAAACTACAAAATGTGTTACAAGAGGTTAACAATAGCTTTGTAATTTTACTGAGTGTGATAAAATAATTTGATAAAAGTTATACGAATTTTTGTACACAGGGAGAGGTCAGCACTAGCAAGACTACAGTTAACAGATGCAGAATATGAGGGTTGATTTTTTCGATTGTTAGCGGGGGTTAATGAGGAATGAACCACGAAGACGCAAAGGACACGAAGGTAAGAGAGGAAGAAAGGTTAAACTTTGTTTAATAGCCTGTTATAACTCTAGCTCATTAGTAATAATGTGTTTTCTTATTAATTTGTGCTATTATTTACTTTAATAAGTGTGTAATAATATAGTTAACATAATCAAACACATACCAGATGACACGAAACATAGAGAATTTACTTTCAGAAGGATATGAGCAACTATATAGAGGTCAATACCAAAAAGCTTTAGAGAAATTTCAAGAAGCATTATTATTAGAACCTCACACTTTACAAGTATTTTTTTTACTAGGTTTAGCTTTTTATAAGCTATATAGTTCTCATGAATCCATTGAATATCTAAATCAAGCCCTGGAGATTCAACAAGACTATATTCCAGCATTAACACAGCGTGCTAAAGTTTACGAATATTTAGACCAAATCAATCTAGCTAAATCTGATTTTTATAAAGCTATTCAACTCCCTCCCGTCTCTTATGAAGATTGGATGTATCGAGGTGTAGCACTAGGTCACTTAAATTTTCATGAAGAGGGATTAAATAGTATAAATCAAGCCATTAAACTTAAACCTGACTATCCTGAAGCTTTGATGTACAGAGGTATTACGTTAGGGCATTTAGAGAAATATGAAGAGGGATTAAAGAGTATAAATCAAGCAATTAAACTTAAACCTGACTATCCTGAAGCTTTGATGTACAAAGGTATTACGTTAGGGAATTTAGGAAAATATAAAGAGGGATTAAATAGTATAAATCAAGCAATTAAACTTAAACCTAAGTATTATGAAGCCTGGATGTATCATGGTATCACTCTGGCTCGTCTAGATCGCCGAGAAAAGGAACAGGCAATTTCTAGCTTCGACAAGTCCATTGAGTTTCAACCAAACAATCCAGAAGCTTTGACTTATAGAGGTATTACATTACATCAATTAAATCGCCTTGAAGAAGCACTGGCAAATTACGACCAGGCAATAGAAATCAAACCTGATTATGAGAAAGCCTGGAAGAGACGTAGTTATGTTATACATCAGTTATTACGTTTAGAATGTTTTGAAATTGTACTTTTAAGTTTAGATAAAGCTTTAAAAATAAGACCTAATCATGTAGAGTCTTGGCAATTTCATGGACACACCTTATTTAGCTTACGTTTTTATGAAAAAGCACTTACTAGCTATAATAAAGTATTGGAATTTGATAATTTTAATTTAGAAGCATTAAAAAGAAAAGGATTGGTACTTAAATATTTAGATCAGTATGATGAGGCAATTGAAGTTTATAAAAAATGTATAGAAATTAAGCCCAATGATCATGAAACATTGAATAGTCTTGGCACTGTTCTAGAAAAAGTGGATAAATTTCAAGAAGCCTACGATTCTTACAATCAAGCTGTGCAAATCCAATCTGATTATGAAGAAGCCTGGTATAATCGCAGTAAAGTACTAGTATGGTTAGAAAGCTATCAAAAAGCAATTGATTCTTATAAAAGAACTTTAGAACTTAATACAAATCACTATAGAGCTTGGAATGGCAAAGGCAATTTACTGGTAAAATTAGAAAATTATGAAGAAGCTATAGAAGCTTATAGACAAGCCTTACACTGTAGTAATAAACAATTCTGGAGAGCATGGAACAATTTGGGTTGGGCATACGTAAAATCAAAACAAGAATATGATAGAGCGTTGAAAGTTTGGAAGAATGGTCTAAATGTTCTTAGTGCAGAAACCAGTGATAGCTATAAAGAAGGTTGTAGCAGCTTATATCATTCTATAGGTAGAATTTATGACAGAATAGGATCAGAGCAAGATAACTTAGATGCTCGTCGCAAAGCTTTATTTAACTACAACAAAGCGATCCAATTCTTAAAAAATGATCCTAATTTGCGTGAGAAGTATTTGGAGATTTTACAAGATTTATATATAACATATTTGGCTTTGAATACAATATCTAAAGCAAAAGAGATACAGAGAATTGGCTCGGATTTACTACGACGTTTACTAGATGAAGCAAAGTATCATAGTAAGAAGAAAAAACTTGCTTTCAAGTTTATAGGCTTCGATCAGTTAACTGTTGACCTACATTACCAATCTGGTGATCTGATAAAATCCATAGAAACGGCAGAGTCGGGTAAAAATGCTTGCTTAACCTGGTTATTTGACAATTATCCCAATGACAATAATTCACCACATCTTCAGGACTTTAAAAAAATACTCAATCCTGTAACTGCTATTATTTATTGGCATTTAAGCAACTATGCTTTACATACTTTTATCATAGAATATAATATGGAAATCACTACTATTAATAGTTCTCTAAATCCAAACCAACGTCTACGCAAGTTTGAGAAATGGGTCAAAGAATGGACGATTCAATATAATAATTATCGCCAAAATAAACCTAAAGAGGAAAAAGATTCAAATAATTGGCAGGATAATTTTCCTATCATGCTTGACCATTTGAATACAATTCTCGATGTTCCTAAAATTATAGAATCAATCAAAAATTTAAAAGATAACATTCAAAATTTAATACTTATTCCACATCGTGATTTACACCGCTTCCCACTTCATGCACTTTTCCCTGATGAGTTTATTATCACTTATTTACCTAGTGCACAAGTTGGTATTAGTTTAAAAATATTACATTCCCATCAAGTTATTAAAATCCATCAATTACCATTATTGAGTGTTGAAAATCCCGATAGCCAAGATTTTGGCATTTTACCCTATGCTGAAATAGAGTCTGCTGCTATTAATCAATTATTTAACCATCCTAACTCTCACTGTATTTTTAAACAAACAGCTACAAATGAAGAATTAAAAGCTAATTTACCCAAGAATTATAATATTTTCCATTTTACTGGACATAGTACTTATAATTTTAATAATCCTAAATATTCAGCTTTGATGCTTAAGGGTACAGATTGTTTAACATTAGCAGAAATTCTGCAAATTCAAAATCTTAATCAATATCAATTAGTTTGTCTTTCTGCTTGTGAAACTGCTATGACTAGCAATCAAACTATTACTACTGAATATGTGGGTTTAGTTAGTGCTTTTTTATCTCAAGGTGTGGCTAATGTTGTTAGTACCTTGTGGACTGTACCCGATAATTCAAGTGCTTTTTTAATGGTTTACTTTTATTGGCAACTTAAAAAAGGTCTTGCACCAGCTATGGCCTTGAAAAAAGCTCAAAAATGGCTACGGAATTTAACATACAGTAAATTAGAAAGAATTTATCAAGTTATTTTTGCTAATTTACCTCTAAATGAAAAGCCTTTGCGTCCGTTTATCAGAAGCCAATTATATAAAATTAACAAAATGGAATTATCACAAAAACAAGTTAAGCCTTTTGCATCTCCTTATCACTGGGCAGGTTTTATCATTACAGGTAGACAAAATTACTAATTTATGATTATATAGAATTACTATTTGATTTTTGAAACATACGTAAGGTGGGCATTTCTGATGATATTTCGCTGTTATTCAGAATTTCGCCAAGAAATGCCCACCCTACACCAGTCAATCTACAACCAGCATTATTATCACTATGGGATCTAACGATTTAATTCATCTTACCGCTTTTTTAATAGCCCTGAAAAAACTAGACCAACCTTTACCAGAAAATATCCAAACTCAGCTAAATTTGATTGGTAAATCTTTACAAACAGATCCAAATAATAGTGGTAATTTAGATATTATCGCCGAAAGTTATCCAATTTTAGATGATTACTATCAACAAGCATTGGCAGAAATTGAAAATTATCAATCTGTACGGACTAAAGGTGGAGAACCTGAACCTTTCAACAATGAACCAACGAAGGAGTTAACAAACGCAGCAATTAATATTTTTAATAATTCTAATTCTGTAGATGCTGCCCAAAAGAATGTTAAATCATCTCTTTTAACAAAAGTTATGAACTTTATTACTGGTAGATAAAAAAATGCCTGAATCAATTATTTATCCTAGTATTGATTTATTTTTGTATGATTTAAAAGACGGTTTAGGAGAAGATGAAAATAAAATTGATCAAAACTGTCAAGAATTTTGCCGAAAAATATATGGTGATTTACCTGAAAGTGAATTTCAGCAGAAGTTAAACCAATTTCTTAACCATAAAAATCAAGATGGAGAAGATGTTGAATTACTAGAAACTAGAACCAGAAAGTTTAACTCACCTTTAGATGGCTATTATTATCCTTTACAAGTTAATGATACTTATTCGCTACTGGTTGATTATTCCGGTAAACTAGATGCTAATGGTAAACCTAATGATAATCCTCAAGATATTGATGATCAACCTTTTTTCAAGTTAAAACAAGAAGTTTATCAATATATCAATCAGCAACCGGGAAATATTGGTCAAACTTGGTTAATTTGGGGTAAGTTAACAACTCCAAAAACTGATAATGAAATTGAAGTAATAGCCCAAAAGTGTTATACTCAAGTTGTCAATAATTATAATTGGCAGCGTGATTTGATTGGTCAGGGAAGGTTAGGAGATGGATTAATTTTTGAGTTGTGGTATGTTCCCCAAAATTTGGGTGTTGAAGGTTGGGAATTTTGGGAAAAATTTAAACAATCAAATCATCATGTTTTGATTTGGCTATTTCCTGAAAATGTCTCACTTGATGAAATGATAAAACAGGTTAAAAGTGTTCATCAGGATTTTTTGCGTTTATGGCAATATCGTCATAAGATAGTTTGGGCTTTTTATCAAAGTCGCTATCAAAAGCATTTATTAAAAAAAGAATATATTGATGTTCAACCTGCTATTAAGGAAGCGAGAGAGTTAACTAAGTTATTACAGGAAAATCAGTTACAATTAAATCATTTACAAACAACTTCAACTGAGAACTTAATTAATTTATCTGATTATACTATTGCTTTGAACTTTTTAGAAAATCAGAGTCACACAATTCAAGTCAATTTAGAAAATTACAAAGATAGACTAGCTGATATGGAGAAAAAATTTCAAAAATATCCAAATAGTGATTTAGATTTTTTAAAAAGATTTAGTGAAGGTGAAGTTTATGCCCAAAAATATCAGCGTCAAGTAGAGGCAGATTTATCTAGTTTTCAACCAGGATTAACTTTACTAGAAAATCTCAATAATACTATTCAAGGAATTATTGATATTGAACAAGCAAAACGCGATCGCTCTCTCAATAATACCATAGCCAGTGCAGGTATCGGATTAGCTACAAGCCAAATCGCTGTTTCCGTAATTCTAACAGAACCACCAGCAGCACAAAAAAATCCGACTCTCTACCAAATAGGGGTTTTTAGCCTAAGTTTAGTAATCGGCTTGATTTTCACAGTCTCAACTTATTGGATACTGCGTAATTTTCGCCGCACTTAGTTTACAGCAAGTTTCAGATAAATTAAATACAAGCCTTAATAGTTTCTTCCCTGTTCCCTGTTCCCTGTTCCCTGTTCCCTGCTATATGAATGAAAATGGTTTTGTTTGATGTCAAAACTTCTGTAGAGGTGTTGCGGTGAAATATCCTACACCTAACTATTAAATTCTTAATTCCTTCCTATGTCGAATCAACACATAATTCAAAGCATCTACACAGATGGCGCTTGTACTGGTAATCCTGGCCCTGGTGGTTGGGGTGTTGTTGTCTATTTTAATGATGGTGCGGTGCATGAGATGGGTGATTCAGCCCGTCATACAACTAATAATAAAATGGAAATGCAAGCAGCGATCGCAGCTCTACAATATTTCCAAGATTCTGGACAACCCGAACCCATTACCCTATACACCGATAGCGAATATTTAATTAACTGTGTTACCAAATGGGTGAAAAATTGGAAGAAAAAAGGCTGGATTAAATCTGACGGAAAACCAGTACAAAACCAAGATTTATTGGAAACACTGGATCAACTCAATAACCATCTAATAAAATGGCAACACGTCCGGGGACATTCTGGTAATATTGGTAACGAAAGATGTGATGCGATCGCTCGTTCCTTTGCTAGTGGCCAACTTCCTCAGCTTCAACAGTTATCTTTCAGTAATTCTTATCCTACATCATCCCCTATAAATCAAGAAAGTGTAGCAAAAGTTTCTGATTCTGCAATAAACTCTACATTAATTCATAAAAAACACTCAGAAAGCAGTAATCTTGCTTTAGACACAACCATCATGGAATCATCAACCGCGTCTACTAGCAGCATAAACGACGAAAAACCGCCAGAAATGAGAGTTTACAATCTACGCAACCTAGTAGAAACTCTCCGTATAGCTGATGAAATCGCTGAAAAGGGTTACTTAATTACCAGTTCAGAACTCGCAGACCTCATGGATGTTCACGCCAGTGCTGTTACCAGTCGCGGAGATCAATGGCGCTGGCGTAACTGGATAGTTTCACGGGTACGTCGGGAAGGTAATCAAATTCTCTGGGAACTGGAACGCGGCGACCAAGTGGAGAAGGAGGAGGATTAAGAGGCAGAGGGGCAGGGGGGAAAGAGGCAGGGGGGCAGGGGGCAGGG
>DATGXB010000256.1:0-15332 GCA_035299225.1 Nostocaceae cyanobacterium
TTCCCCCCTGCCCCCCTGCCCCCTGCCTCCCTACCTCTTCCCTCCGCACCTGCTATACTGAAAACCTAAAATTAAAAAAATACAATTCCCATGACTCTTACAGGTAATACACCAGCAGTTTTTACTTCTGAGTTACGCAAAATCTACCGCACAGGGTTTTGGATGAATCAAAAAGTTGTCTCTTTGAAAAACTGTTCTTTACAGGTTAATCAAGGGGAAACTTTTGGTTTACTTGGTCCCAATGGAGCCGGAAAAACTACATTATTAAAATTATTGTTGGGGATTATTCGCCCTACTGCCGGACGGGGTTTATTATTAGGAAAGCCATTAGGCGATCGCTTCATTAAACAGCGTGTAGGCTATTTACCAGAAAATCCTTATTTATACGACTATCTCACCGGTTGGGAATTTTTACAGTTAGCTGCTGGTTTATTCCAAATACCCGCTAATGTTCAACGTCAACGCATTCCCCAACTGTTAGACTTGGTGGGACTATCCCAAGCAGACGCAAAAAAGAAAATTATGCGGCGCTATTCTAAAGGGATGCTGCAACGGGTGGGAATGGCTCAAGCTTTGATTAATGATCCTGATTTGGTATTTTTAGATGAACCCATGTCAGGTCTTGATCCCTTGGGACGTTACCAAATGCGGGAGATCATTCTTTCTTTAAAAGCCGGCGGTAAAACTATATTCTTTAATAGTCATATTCTCAGCGAAGTTGAACAGATATGCGATCGCATTGCCATCTTATATAAAGGAGAATTAGTTTGCGCCGGTTCTCTAAATGAGCTTTTAGGCAACGAAAATACCTATCATCTTAAAGGTATTGGTGGTGATAGTGAAGTTCTCAAAAAATGGTTAACTAACCTCAAATTTGAGCCTGATGGTTCTTGGCACGGCATCTTACAAAGTGACTATTACGATTTTATGACCAGTCTCCGCTTAATGAGTGGTAAAGTTTTAAATATGAACTTAGCCCGTCAAACCTTAGAAGAGTATTTTATTCAACAAATCGAAAAAACACAATCAATCAATTGAAGGTAGAACAAAAGAATAATTTTAGAGCGTGGGTTTTAAATTTTAGCTTTGGCAATAAGTAATTAAGCAGAATTAATTACACAACTTATTTCCCAGCACCGCACGCTCGCGCAGTCGAAGTGTTAAGATTTCCCTTACTCCACGTAGGAATTTAATTTTGTACAACTACTTATTAGAATCTATACTTTCAAAATCAACTGCTATTTTAGATACACAAACTTTGTATTAAAGTAAAAATCTAACCTGAGATTATTGATAGTTATAAACTTGTATATTTAATTCCAAACCTTTAACTGGCAATGTATCCAGACGTTTAATCTTTAAATTAACTTTACTAAAAATTCATAATAACTAAAACCTTATTACCGGAAAATTAAAGCATATTTAGAAAATTAGATTGTCGGGGAACTTGCATATTTAAGTATAGTCAGCAGTAAAATGTATGGACAGTAAGTAGGTGAATTAATTAAAAAATGCCCGATCAAAAAAGTGGTAAAAATAGGCTTTTCCCTGCTGCCTTCTGCCTCACTTCGACTACGCTCAGTGATCACTTGCTTCCTGCCTTTATTGTAGTCTCATTAATCTCAGGTAAATATGCTTAATAAAAGTTTGTGGAAATTCCTCACCCAAACAATCACAGGTGTGGCTTTGTTAACATCTGCTAATTTTGTTTTACCACTTGTTAGCCTAGCGGAAACACCACCAGCACCAACCACTACAAACTTACCTATTCAAACACCATCAGTAACCACTACAAACCTACCTACAGATTATGCTTTAGGTGGTGGTGATTTAATTCGGGTGAATGTATTTGAAGTTCCAGAATATACTGGTGAATATCAAATTCCTCCTGGTGGTGCAATTAATTTACCTTTAATTGGTAGTGTATCAATTTCCGGGTTAACGACTGAGCAAGCTGCTGATGCGATCGCCCAAAGATATGCTCGCTTTTTAAAACGTCCCCTAATTTCTGTTAACTTATTATCACCCCGTCCGATTAATGTCTTTGTCGCTGGTGAAGTCACAAGACCAGGTGCTTACACCCTAACTTTACAAAGTGGTGCAGGTAATAATCCTGGTGTACAATATCCCACCGTCTTAGCAGCCCTAACAAGTGCCCAAGGGGTGACACTAGCAGCTGATGTTACAGAAGTAGAATTAAGACGGAAAATTAAGGGAAATGAACAAGTTGTTGTTCTGAATTTAAAAGAACTAACTCAAACTGGCAAAATATCCCAAGATATTACCTTGAGAGATGGAGATACAATAGTTGTTCCCACAGCCAAAGATTTTGATATTGCAGCCGCACGAAATTTATTTTCGGCGAATTTTGCGGCCAGTCAAACCGCACCCCGCACAGTAGCCATTATTGGACAAGTTAACCGTCCTGGTTCATATTTAGTTACTGCTGGTACAGCTGACGGACAACCTAGTACAACACCAACGAGTAGTGGTTTACCAACGGTGATGCGATCGCTACAATTAGCAGGAGGAATCACATCTCAAGCTGATATCCGTAACATCAAATTACGTCGTCCCACTCGTAGCGGTTCAGAACAAGTCATAGATATTAATCTGTGGAAACTATTGGAAAGTGGAGATATCAATCAAGATGTCATCGTCCAAGATGGAGATACCATTGTTGTACCAGAAGCCGCACAAATTGACCCAGCAGAAAGCACTCGATTAGCTACTACAACTCTCGCACCCTTAAAAATTCAAGTTGGTGTAGTTGGAGAAGTAAAAAAACCAGGTGTTACAGAATTACAACCAAACAGTTCTTTAAATCAGGCTTTATTAGCAGCAGGTGGCTTTAATGATGCTAGAGCTAAATCCGGTGCTGTAGAGTTAATTCGCCTCAATCCTAATGGTAGCGTAACTAAACGCACAGTAAAAGTTAATTTTGCTGACGGTATCAATGATGAAACTAACCCCATCCTGCGTAATAATGATGTAGTAGTCGTTAACCGTTCTGGTGTAGCTAGAACTGGTGACACCCTCAATGTAGTCGCAGGCCCTCTAGGTATTATCTTTAATTTCCTTCGCTTCTTTGGCCTCTAAAATCACCAAGATATCCCTTTTATCCACCTCCTCACTTAAATTTTGTTGGTCAATAGTTTCCAATTTCAACTTAAACCCTAGTTAGCTTTAGCTAACTTTAGCTTTCAGCCCGAACTTTTAGTTCAGGGCTTTTCATGTTTGACTATAGCCAATTTAATATTGCATTCAGAAAAAGAAACTTTTCGCATCAAAATCTAGCGAAACTATAATTGTAGTTTACATCTACCTATCGAAAGTGGATTATTGCGATACCATTACTCTAATGATGTAAATCAAATAACATAAACTCATGGAACCAGATTCATTACCAACTGAGGTAATACTGACGCATCCCCGTCAGTCCCTCGGTAAACTACAACTTGATTGGACTCCCCAACCAGGAAATTATCTGGATTTTGAAGGGAAAACCTATGCAGTATTAGAACGTCGTCACCGATATCAATTTAAAGCTGGGCGCTATCGTTTACATAATATTGCTATTTATGTACAGTCTGCTAAACGACCAGCAGAAAAAAGCTTAATCGGGGGACGTTGGGTAATTGGTGACGCTACCTGCAACTACAATGCTTACTCAGAAATTATCCGTTGTGCAGTTAACCCCGACGGACCCTGTGAATCCTGTCGTTATTATGAAAATTCTAACTTAAAAAAACAACAAGAAACTAGCTAAATATTCCCAGTCTCTAACATCTCTCCTACAGTTAAACGAGTACCATTGACAAAATCCCATCCTGACTGGGGACGTTTACCAGCTAACTGCACCTCTGTTAATAGCAACAAACCCGAACCAGTTTGTACTATAGCACCTATTCCCTTCGCAATGCTCACCACTTCCCCTGGTTTACCGGATATACTTGACAAATCAGACATTTTATGTACTAATTCCTGTAATTGAGTTGGTAACTGTGGAAGATAAGCAGCATCTATTGGCGCAGTAGATATAATTTTTAATGCTTGATTGCGAAAGGTTGTGGTGCAGTTAGGGTAAAAACCTCTAATTTGGTTATGTAACTCAATAGCAGTTTTTGACCAATCTAAATTATAATCTTCTTTTTGTATTAAAGAAGCATAAGTGGCGAGTGGATCATCTTGGGGAATTGGTTTGATTTCTTGGTGTTCCCATTTTAACAATGTTTCTATTAATAAATCCGCGCCAATAGTTGACAATCTTTCTGCTACAGTGTAGGCGTTATCCAATAAGCTAATCGGTGTAGTAGCCTTGAGTAGCATATCCCCTGTATCCATACCCGCATCCATCAACATAGTCGTGATCCCGGTTTCTTTCTCACCTTTGTACAGACACCATTGAATGGGAGCAGCACCACGATACTGGGGTAAAATTGAGCCATGAACATTAATACAACCCAGTTTAGGCATTCGCAGGATTTTTTTTGATAAAATTTGCCCATAGGCAACAACAACAAATACATCAGCTTCTAGTGTTTGCAGTTGGGTTAAGGTTGTGGCATCTTTTCTAATTTTCTCTGGTTGCCACACTGGGAGATGATGATTCAGGGCAACGGTTTTTACAGGGGAAGGTGTTAATTTATTCCCTCTTTCTCGGCGTTTATCTGGTTGGGTGACAACGCCCAAAACTGCAAATTCCGGGTGATGCAATAATTTTTCTAGGGTGGGAACAGCAAATTGAGGAGTACCAAAAAATACAACTTTCATTCTTTAGTTAGTAATTAGTCATTTGTCATTTGTCATTATTTAATGGTAAGTTGCGATCGCAGCACTGACAACTTACCCACTGGAAGTTATGATGGGGCACAAAAAACTTGCATTTTTATTCAAAAGTTTTGACTAAATTTTATTTTTTCAATGGTACAATCATAACTAAAGTTGCTGACCTTGTAATATTCTGGACAGCTAACAGTCAGCCTAAACTGTATCAGACCATATTTAACACAAACACTTAGGTAATTAATCCTAGTTTGTTATCTACGCATCTACCAAGTCAGCTAATTTAGATGATTGGATTGTTCCTAACCTTAGTGACTGGCAACTCTTAATCAGAGAATCATCAATCTGAGGTAGAAAAAAGTTGTTTGTTTGTTAATGAAGCAGTTTGCATCTTCTGTACTAGATTTTCTAGGAATATCATAATAGCAGCTTCTATAAGGTTGCAGCAGGTTAAAAGCAGGTAAATCAAACAGATTCACTTTTTTCATGCTGAGTTTGTCTGATTTGAACAATAAAAACAGCTACAGCCGATTGAGGTTGAAAATTACTGAAAATCACTAACAGTAAAGTTTTAACCGTATTTTTACCGTACAAATACAGTTTCTATTCTGATTATGGGGGTGAATAATGTTACTGTTTATGTTTTGTAAAGTGATGCAAAGTTTGTAAAAAATAGCGACTAAAAATCTTGAATTTGTTGTTATACATATAATTGTCACTGTTCTAGCTTCGCTTGGTGAAAACCTTGGTAGATTCTGAAAACTTCCAGAAAACGCCTAACCAAGATGCCGACTCAGGGCTCGATGTGATCCTAAGTTAGAAGAGTCATGATACCTAAATAACCTCTCCCGTTTGTAACGCTATTATTAAAAGTTAAGACAAAGGGAAAACGTGCTTTTAGGCTAACAAGCTCTTTTAACATTGTCTAGGAAAACATTACCATTGTGTGCATTAACCATGCAAAATAAAGTTGTCTCTTTTGGTTTTTAGGAAAATGTATCTAAACATCAATGCCAGGATAAGTAGTTAGCAGCAGCTGAAAACTATAATTCTATTGATTGATGAGAGTAACAAAATACTAGAAATTCAAGAGAAATTAACTGGATAAAACTCAATCAAAGCACTGAAGATTGTTAAAAACAGGAAAACCCATAGGATGGTTTTGACGTAATTTTTCTGGTTTTACCAACTTTTTAATGCTTCTATCATCAGCTGCTTGAACATTGCTCCTCACACAGCAACCGCCCCCCTAGAGAGTCCATACAATGCTTAAATCCCTTTTGCTGTTAGGATGGTTTCGAGTCCAACCATTTCTAAAATACTTTGTTGTTTTGGTGTTGCTCACACCCGTAATAGGGTTATCTATTCATTCTACCTTAGCCAAGCAGTCTGAGGTAAAAAAAATTACGGCGGCTTTTGATAAATTGGATAACATTTCTCCAACAACATCTGTGGTTGAGAAAGGGGAAATAACAGCAAAAATGCCTTTAGGTAGCCAGAAATCGGTATTACCAAGTGAAGGCATTAACTCTGGGGTAAAAAAAGAAAATGAGCAGTCAGTTGATGAGCTTGTAGCCGCAGAAAAAATTCCATCGGTAGAAGAGTTTGTAGTTCATGACTCAGATTTAGCCGAAAAATTACGAGATTTAGAAATAGAAGCTTTGCCGGGTGATGTTACACCAGGTGCGATCGCTATTGTCCCCAATAGGAGAGAATCGCAACCCACGCTGATCATAGAAACCCCGGATAGTGAACCAGCAAGAGAAATTGACTCAACACCAACAGATCCTATAGATAGTCCTCATCCTATTCCTTGGAAATGGATTGTCATGACTCAAGAGAATATTGGTGGTAAAGGGGGTTCAGGAGTTAGGTATTATCGCAGTGTACCAGTGATTTCTCCCGATGGTAGATATGCGGTTTACAGCCGTATACAAATGGAAGTAAAACCAGAAATGTACAACAGTCGAGTATCTAGCACCTTGTTTGTGGAAGATATGAAAACAAAACGGTTGCGGGTAATGGCTGCTACTTCCAAATATGATCCCTTACTGATTAAACAAGTATCTTCATCAGTAGAAGATGAGAGCAAGGGAAAAATTGGGGTGTTAGTACCTGTGAGTTGGTCAGAAAAAGGCGATCGCTTTTTGGCACGTCAATTTGAAGGTATATTTAATACTGCTGATGCTACAGACCGTGCTGTAATTTGGGATCGACAAAAAAATGATGTCAGCACAGTTTCACCACATCAAGAAGCAGATGAACATGAAAAAATCGCTGTTTTATTAGGTTGGAGTAAAAGCCAACCAGACAACGTATTATTTCGTGCTGGTGAACTAGGGGAGGAAGATTGGCCTTTAGTGCAAGTGGCGATTGATGGTAAAACCGTTAACATTAACACAGACGGAGATCAGCCAATTACTTTTGGTGAAAAAATCAAATCAGTTTGGGGTGATCCTCAAGTTGCTTCTAGATAACTTTACCTGATAACTGATGATATTGGTTCTGAATTTAGATGCAAAGGGGGGTAAGGGCACAGCAATACTGTGTCCCTGCAATTAAAATTACAGTTTTGGTTAATTAACATAAAAATTCTCAGAGTAGAGATGTTATATGGAGCGTCTCTACACTATGTTTTTTAATAAAAAATAAACCTTAATCTTGCTCAATAATTGGGCAAATTATTTCTTCAGAAACTTGAGTATTAGTCATTTTCCATCCTGATAGAAAAATTTTAAGTATGCGTAGGGTGGGCATTTTCGGTAAAACACTGAATAGAAGCGGAAAATTTTCGGAGATGCCCACCTCAGTATTTTTCAAAAATCAAACAGGAATGCTATAAATCTTGTTTTAAAGTTAGCAATTGGTGTATTTTTTCATCAATATCTTGCAGTTTAGATTTAATATGTTCACAGGGTAATTTTCCTTGGTCATGAACATCTAAAAATTCTTTGATTTCCGCTAATGTTAAACATAAATGTTGAGCACGTTTAATAAACTTCAGACGATTAAAGACATCATCTACTTAAAAAACATCATTCTAAACTTTCACTATCAACCGTAACTTTCTCCCCAGACTTACTAAAATTATATCATCAATTATTTCAATCCTCACCCCAAAACCAACTA
Organism: Nostocaceae cyanobacterium; assembly: GCA_035299225.1. Lineage (GTDB taxonomy): Bacteria > Cyanobacteriota > Cyanobacteriia > Cyanobacteriales > Nostocaceae > DATGXB01. Next base: position 7,915 of record DATGXB010000256.1, read on the forward strand.
TGACCCAACTCAAACCTAAACTCACTCTCGAAGAGTTTCTTGCACTTCCTGACAGTGATATTGTCTACGAGTTTGTTAGCGGTGCAGCAATACCTAAATATAAAGATAGCCAAATGTCTCCTAAATTTTTTCATAGCTCAACTACAGGATCACTATTTATATTATTATCTACATGGGCACAAGAAAAAGGTCGTGTTGTAGTTGAATGGGCTGTTAAATTAACCAAAAATCAACAAGATTGGATACCCGTCCCTGATTTAACATACATTTCCTATAACCGTCTTTCTAGTGATTGGCTGAAAGATGAAGCTTGTCCTATAGTACCAGAATTAGTGATTGAAATTATCTCTCCTGGCCAAACTTTTGGAGACATGATAGAAAAAGCTACTAATTATCTTCAAGCTGGTGTTAACCTAGTTTGGGTAATAGATACAATATCTCAAACTATCACTGTTTTTACCTCATCTTCTCTTCCGATTACGTTTCGAGATGATCAAATAATTAGTCATGAAATATTACCAGGATTAGAAATTACACCTCATACCATCTTTCAACGTGCTGGTTTAATTCGTTGAAAATATACTAAATAATAATATAGAATTATAATGTCTGAATCAGGATGTCCAGGATTTAAGGATTTACAGGATGTAAAAGAGATAAGGTTTTTATATTTATAGTGGGTATGATATATAGTAATCCTAAATGATTCGTGAAAAAAAGAGTATGTGTAGGGTGGGCATTTTGGGTAAAGTCCTGAATAAAAGCGGAAAATTATAGAAAATGCCCACCTCCGTATTTTTCAAACATCAAATCAGAATCCTATAGTTACCCTAAGTATATTTCTAATTGTGCAAACTTGCCATTTTTAAATATCCTTTTATTACTTAATGATTTAAAAATTATTTGCTTCATTATCTAACATACCTAGTTTTTCTTTTATGTAGTATGGAAATCTAGATTTTTCCCAATTTTTTGCTGACTTTATCTGTTCTAATGTTATGTCAATTGCATATTCTAAATTAGCATATTTCAAGTCAGCATCTTTAAGATTAGCATCAGAAAAATTCATAAAATAATTGTTGTCTTCATCATTCATAAAAATTGTATCTTCATATTCATCATAAGGTTCATATTCACAGTGATTGTTTACTTGTTTAAGTATAGATTTATTCAAATTAGCACCTTCTAAATTAGCCCCTAATAAGTTAACTCCTTCTAAATTAGCATTTTGAAAATCAACTCCTTTAAGATTAGTATATGAAAAATCAGCATACTTCATATTAACATTTTGGAGATTAGCACCTTCTAAATTAGCAAACGAAAAATTAGCTTTTTCTAGGTTAACACCTTGGAGATTAGCACCTTCTAAATTAGCAAACGAAAAATTAACTTCTTTAAGATTTAAAAACACTAAATTAGCATATTTAAAATTAGTATATTTAAGGTTGGCTTTAGTTATATCAATGATGTACTCTTCATCTAAATTATAATTTTCTCGCAGTCTTATAATCACTTTTAAAGCCGATTGAATATCTAGTTTAAGACATCCTATTTCTGATTTATCAAGCGATTTTTCTGTTATATAAGCTGTTAATATTTCGATAATCTGCCCATAATCTTTATCAGAATCTTTGGCTATTCTCTCAAGTGCGAATATTGCACCTATTCGGACATAAATTTCTTCTTTATTCCCCAACATTTCAACGGCTTTACTATAACGTTCAGTGATTTGCTTTTCTTCTGCTGCTTTGGCGTTTTGAATTGCTGCTAGTGCGCTTTTTTCTAATGATTCTTTTTGTTTACCTGTGTAGTAAATGTTGAGAAAAACGGCTAAACCGCCTAAAATTGTGGCTATAGTTTTACTAATTTCAATTTTATTGCTTAAACTTATTTCGCTAGAATCATTTTTTAAAATATTAATTCCTAAAATCTCTATATCAAAAAAATCTAATAAAAACCAAATTATAATACCTGCTACAACCAAATATAAAATAATGACAATTTCAATTTTAAATAAAAATTTAAAAAATCCTTCCAATTTACCCTGGTTATTTTGACTCATACATTTATCACTTGCAAGTTTACTACAGTAAAATATCTGATCCTCAATTAAAAAAACAATCGAAATTCTACTGAAACAGTATTTTTTCGATTATATATGTAATTAACAAAACTCATAGATTAGATATTTCAATCTTGTCAAGCTCATATCAATCGAATAAATATATCTTATTATGAATTAAAGAAAGCTATCTTCACTAAGAATTAGTTTGTAAAATTACCCTTGACGAATTATGCTAAATTTGGCATATTAAAAACATAAGTTTATTATGAGTGGAGAAGTAGAAAGAAAACAAATCATTTGGATAGGAAGTTCTTTAGAAGACCTCAAAGAATTTCCTGATGAAGTAAAAAGGGAATTTGGCTATGCTTTGTACATAGCTCAAACTGGTAGTAAGCATCCTAATGCAAAGCCCTTAAAAGGTTTTAATGGTTCTGGAGTATTAGAAATTGTAGAAGATTATGATGGTGATACACATAGAGCAGTTTATACTGTTAAATTTTCTACAGCAGTTTATGTTCTGCACGTCTTTCAAAAGAAATCCAAGCAAGGTATTGCTACACCCAAGCAAGACGTTAATATGATAGAAAGCAGACTTCAAGCAGCTAGAAAACACCATGAAAATATTCTAGAGAAGTAAGGAGATTAAACATGGATGAAAAAATAGAAGTTACTATTGGTAGTGATAATGTTTTTGCTGATTTAGGTTTACCAGATGCAGATGATATGCTTGTTAAAGCTGAATTGGTTCGTAAAATTAGCGAAATTATTGAAGTTCGTGGTTTAACTCAATCTGAAGCTGCTAAAATTTTAGGAGTAGATCAACCTAAAGTCTCTGCTTTGATGAAAGGAAAATTAGCAGGATTTTCAATGGAAAGATTGTTTAAATTTTTGAATTCCTTTGACAATGATGTGAAAATTCAAATTACTCCTAAATCTCGTCATAGTGCACGAATTGAAGTTTCTTGTTAAAATTTATGTAGCCCTTGCAAATTCTGTGGGGGCTAATTCTTTATTTATGCTCAGATTTAGAGGTTAGTATTTAATTATTTATTGATGATTGCCATAACTTAATATTAATCTTCTAATTATAACAAACCAAATGTTACAGTATACTTTTATCAGCTATCTTGCATCATCTAAACACACACCATCACCCTATGAGAACGAGAATCAGCCAAAAGGGGGCTAGGTGTGGCCGAAAAAGTAGTACAGTGAAAAGTGCATCTAAATAGCGATAGAAGTTGATTAAATCACCTGTGCGGAAAATCGTATTAGCCGGTAACTGGAAAATGTTTAAGACTCAGGCGGAGTCCGGGGAGTTTTTACGCGGATTCCTGCCCCAATTGGAGGAAACACCCACTGAGCGCGAAGTGGTTTTATGTGTTCCCTTCACTGATTTAAGTGTATTGTCTAAATCTTTGCATGGTAGCCGTGTCCAGCTAGGGGCGCAAAATGTCCACTGGGAGGAACAAGGAGCTTTCACGGGCGAAATTTCCGCGCCTATGTTAAAGGAAATTGCTGTCCGCTATGTGGTGATTGGGCATAGTGAAAGAAGGCAGTATTTTGGCGAAACGGATGAAACTGTAAATCTTCGTCTGAAAGCTGCTCAAAAGTTTGGTTTAACTCCGATTCTGTGTGTGGGGGAAACCAAGCAACAACGGGACGCTGGGGAAACGGAAGATGTAATTATCAGCCAGTTAGATCAGGATTTGGTAGGAGTAGATCAAAGCAATTTGGTGATTGCTTATGAGCCAATTTGGGCGATTGGAACTGGTGATACCTGCGAAGCTAAGGAAGCTAATCGGGTCATTGGTTTAATTCGCTCTCAGTTGAAAAATCCTGATGTTTCGATTCAATATGGTGGTTCTGTGAAACCTAATAATATTGATGAGATTATGGCTCAACCAGAAATTGATGGCGTTTTGGTTGGTGGCGCTAGTTTAGAACCTGACAGCTTCGCCAGAATTGTTAATTACAACTAGAAGAAAATTCACTTTTTTTATACCAATGTTTAAAAAACCCGCCTGTGCGGGTTTTATCTATCAGGAAAGTTATGGGGGAAAATTTGATTATAGGCGATCGCACTTTTATCTGGGGACAGCGTACTTACATTATGGGGGTTCTCAATGTCACCCCTGATAGTTTTAGCGATGGTGGAGAATTTAACAATCTCTCAGCAGCTTTAACTCAAGCTCAAAATATGGTAGCAGCTGGCGCTGATATCATTGATGTCGGTGGCCAGTCAACTCGTCCGGGTGCAGAACAAATTACCTTAGAAACTGAATTAAATCGAGTTATACCCATAATTGAACTACTCCGCCCGCAAATTAATCTGCCGATTTCCATAGATACCACTAGAGCAGAAGTAGCAAAAGCAGCTATCAAAGCCGGAGCAGATTTGGTCAATGATATTTCTGGCGGTACATTTGAACCAGAAATTTTATCTGTTGTCGCTGCCTTAGATGTACCAATTATTTTAATGCACATCCGGGGAAACCCACAAACAATGCCACAACTTACAGATTATCAAGATTTAATGGGTGATATTTATACTTTTTTATCCCAACAAATCACAGCCGCTATAAATGCCGGTATTGCACAGGAAAAAATTATTATTGATCCAGGAATTGGTTTTGCTAAAAATTTTGAGCAGAATTTAGAAATATTGCGCCGCTTGCCATTTTTCAAAAGTCTCCACTGTCCAATTTTGGTGGGAGTATCTCGTAAAAGTTTTATTGGTCGAATTTTAAATCAACCAGATCCCAAAGCTAGAGTTTGGGGAACAGCTGCGGCGTGTTGTGCTGCAATATCTAATGGTGCTGATATCCTCCGTGTTCATGATGTTCAAGCAATGCGGGAAGTTTCCCTGGTAGCGGATGCGATTTATCGTAATTAGCCAGCACCATTACCGGAATGACTGCCAGTATTTTCATTACCTACAGACTCAGCAATTAATTCTTGGAACATTTCCGTTGAATTCGCCGGATCTACAAACACAATTTTAGCATTATTGCTTTCACCGAGTTTTTGGCTGGCTTGAACGTAATCTTGAGCGATGAGATAGCGGAGAATGTCTTTACTTTCAGGGTGGGTACGCAGAGCTTCAGCAATGATTTGCATAGAAGTCATTGTCCCCTGAGCTTTTTTAATTGCGGCTTCTCTTTCCCCATCTGCTTCTTTAATTAAAGCCCGTCTTTTAATTTCCGCCGTCCGTTCTTCTTCCATTGACTTACGTACAGTTTCTGGGGGTGTAATGCTTTGAATGTCTAAGCGGATAATTTGCACGCCCCAATCTTTAGTAATATTATTCAACTGATCAATTATCGCTTTATCCATACCAGCACCGGAAACGTTAGTTTCTTCTACTGTTTTTTGCGCGACAATCTCCCGTAAAGTGCTAGTAGCTAAGTTGCTGAGTGAACCTTGCAGATCATCAACTTCGTAGTAGCTTTTACGAATATCTAGAATCTTCCAGTAAAGAATAGCATCAACTTCCATGTAGATGTTATCACTGGTAATCACGTTTTGGGGTTTAACGTCAATATACTGCTCCTTAACAGTATCCTCAGCAACAATCTGATCCATGAAGGGAACAATAAAATTCATGCCTGGTTTCAGGGTGCGGTGATATTTCCCTAAGCGTTCAACGATCGCTTCATTACCTTGACTAATCAGTTTAGCTGATCCTAGTGCATAACCTACCAGCGCTAGGACTATGGCGATAATTGGTTCCATTATATTCTCCTGTATAGTGGTTGGCACATAGTTTACCAAAAAATTAGGTTTAACGCCCCGTCCTTTGAGGACGGCTTTTTGGTAGAATAGTGGAAACAGACAGGGCATTGTCTGTTGGGCGAGATAGTGTAAGACAGTATAAAACTGCACCTGTTGTTTTAACCCAGAATCTCCGCACTTTTAAGACGGGGAGTATGTCAACTATAAGTCTAAAATATTTGCGATTTGTGATTTTTCCAACCAAATATGATGATCAAGGGAACAGGGAACAGGGAACAGGGAACAGGGAACAGGGAATAGTTATTCTTGTTGACTTTCCCTCCTGCCTCCTGCCTCCTGCCTTCTGCCTCTTCCCCCCTGCCCCCTGCCTCCTTATTGGATTTTCAGGAATTTCTCTAAGGCTGCTACCATACTTGGAGGCCAGCGTCGGATATTTTTGACCCAGTTAATATCTTTGTAGCGGCTATCTAAACCGTAGGCGGCTACCCAGTTACTTTCTGCTTCACCTTTTTTACCACCTACCCAATAAGCAGCCGTTAAAGCTGCACGCATATCAGCAAATTTAGGATATTTGCGGACGATATTCCGCATTTCCCGGATAGCTTTTTCTGTTTGGCCTGTTTCATAAAGCGCAAGAGCATAATTAGCCCTGGCAAAAGCAAAATTAGGAGCAATTTCGGTAGATTTTTGATAATCAGCGATCGCATCTTCCCATTTACCTAATCCTGCTTTAGCATTGCCACGATTGTTATAGGCCATGGCATCTTGAGGATTTAATTCTAAAACATGGTTGTAATCAGCGATCGCCTCTTCCCATCTTCCCAACCCTTCCAACGCTGTACCCCGGTTCAAGTAAGGATCTGTCGCATTTGGGGCTAATTTCACCGATTCGTTATAATCTGCTAAAGCTTCTTCTAATTTATTCTGACTAACTCTAGAGTTACCCCGATTACTCCACACCGCCGCATTATTGGGGAATTTTTCAATTAGTTGTGTCCAGTATTTCTCAGCTGTAACAAAATCACCTTTATCCGTCGCTGTAAACGCTTGCTTAGTCAACTGATCCCCTAATTCTAACTCTGCTTCAGTATAGTTAGTTACCTGTGATTGAGCCATAGCTGGAGGATTCCCAGCAAATAGGAGTAATAGAATCAGCAGAAAGCAAAAGGTAGTCCGGCCGAGGGAAGAGGGGAAGGAAGGAAGCGGAAAGGGAGAAAACTTTTGGAATAGGAGTTTTACTTTTAATTTATCTAGCCACTTAATTACATTAATCATCCTAGTTTACCTGTGTCCGTGAGGAGTCAAAAGCTCTAAATAAGCAGAAAATAATCAAGAAAACAGTAGTTAATTTATCAATTTTCTCCCATTTCTGGTTATATTCCTCAAAAGTCATTAGGGAACAGGGAACAGGGAACAGGGAACAGGGAACAGGGAACAGGGAACAGGGAACAGGGAATGAAGAATAGGCAATAGGCAATAGGCAACAGGCAATAGGCAATAGGCAACAGGCAATAGGCAACAGGCAATAGTCATTAGTTCTTAGTTTCCCCCCTGCCCCTCTGCCCCTCTGCCTCTCTGCCCCTCTGCCCCTCTGCCCCCTGCCCCTCTGCCCCCTGCC
>DATGXB010000257.1:0-10491 GCA_035299225.1 Nostocaceae cyanobacterium
CCCTGCCCCCTACCTCTTCCCCCCTGCCTCTGCCCCTCTTAAATAAAAGCTACTTAATAAAAGGGTTATTTCTACCTTGTGAAAATAAATTTTTCATCTAAAGTTAAACAAAGACAAATTACTGTTGACCAAAAAAGAAACTAACCCTCATCTTCAAGAGTCTGGTTTCAAAATGGGTAACAGCAGCAGCCTTATCAGCCTGATCACCTATGCTTAAAGTTATGCACTCGGCAGCCAATTCCACCACAACGAACTCCCAATGGGAGGATTTAAATCAACTTCCAACCCCTAATTCAGTGCAATGGGACAACATGAAAGCCCAACTAGATTTGGTGTTGTTGGCATTGGAAACATTGACAGGCATTGGTTCAGAGGCTATGCTCTCGGCTGCGACAAAATTAAATTTAGAGTCGAGAGTACCTGACCGAGTAGCTTTATGGCGACTGCGCCAGTCAAACCCCTTACGCAAAGGTCAAGGAGGACGAAAAAAGCTGGATGTAGAAGAAGCGCGGGTTTTAGTTCTGATCATCTGCTATCTGGCCAAACAACACCAAGAGGTAATTCGCCGTGCTGTGGGTTTACTAGAACAAATGGTGGAAAGCAAACGGGAACCTCATCAAACAGCTTTATTGGGAGATTACATTGATGCTTTTTGTAATACATATCAAGAACGCATGGAAGAGGATGAGAAAATTTCCACAGATTTACTCACCCGTTTGGCTTTAAAACTATTAGTAGATTTACTGTTTTATAGCGATGCTGGTGGACACCGCCGTTTATGGTTAGCATTAATAGACCGTTCTACAAAACTCTAAAATATCTATTCACCAGCTAAAATCCCTCACTCTCAACTGTCTTCCCTGCAATTTTCGCTATGCCTCGATCTAATTCTGTCATTCGTCGCTACACACCCCCCACCTGTACCTTAGAAATTTTGGCACAGAGTTCTCCGCTATCGCGCATTATGGGGAAACCGGTCATTAAAAATCTACGTTTTCAGTTATATTTTGATGATCCACGATTACCAAATGAGAATAAAATTCAAGTCAGAGGCGATCGCGCTCAACTAGAAGCATTATGTGATGCCGTTACAACCTATGTACAGCAACTTCTGCAAAAATCCGCAGATAGCTTTTGGTTGAGTTTTGCTGACACACCACCTTTAAACTCAGTTTTAGGTGAATCGATCTCTCCAGACCCAGCTACCACTCAAACATTACATTCCGATAATTCCCACATTCCCAACGAAAAAATTTATTTAGAACCCAGTAACCAACTAACTCATAAACTCTATCTTGGTTCCCTAGCACATCAAATATCTCAACCGGCAATTCAACTAACCCTATTACAATTATTCGACTTAGCCACAGCTTTAGATGAATATTCTGCTGATGTCTTAGCATTACCTAACCTGGAAAATCAGCCTTTAGAATGGAAATTACCCCGTTGGGCACCAGCCGCAGCAGTGTTAGTTTTAGCAGTGGGTTTAACTCCTATCACATGGCAATATGCCAACAAATTACAACAAAATCAAAGCCAAGTAGCTAAACAAGACGAAGCCGAAAAATTAGCAATTAACCCTGCACCTGCTTCTAGTCTGCCTACACCACAAACCGCCCTTACTCCTAGTGATAGTTTAAAAGTTATTCCTAGCTTAAATCCCACAGAACCACTTCCTACTAATAAATTACCCTCTGCACCTTTAGCTTTTCCTAATCCCACCGTACCCCCAGCCCCGAAAACAGCATCCCAAATTCCTCTCAATAACCCCATCACTCAACCTCCCCTCTTACCTAATCCGACTCTTATTATTCCTACATCTAAAAACATTCAGACCTCCCGCCCCAATCCTCCGAGAATTGTTCAAAAAAGAACCGCAATTCCTACAAGCACCACTTTGCCAGGAAATCCTAATATCGCATCTGGTAATATTGCCACTATTCCCCAATCAGTTGTTAAAGTTCCTAGTGATTTTGCGATCAAACCTTCCAACCAACAGCCAATATCTCCAGCGCAACTAGAATCACAATCTTTACCTGGTGCAGATGTCCTGATTCCTCAAAATAGTGATTCATTTAGCCAGTCACAAGCAGCCCGCAGTAGTAGCACCTCTTCACCTACAGAAAATAGTCCTGAACGTACATTATTTGATACTCCACAGGTGGCTGAAGCTAGGGAATTTCTCAAAAAGAAATGGCAACCACCACAAGGATTTTCCGACACATTAGAGTATAGTTTGCTGCTAGAAGTTGATGGGAAAATAGCCAGAATTTTACCTTTAAATCAGGCGGCAAGAATACACATAGATATTACTGGGATTCCGCAAATTGGTGAACCTTTTGTTTCTCCTAATCAAAATGGGCAAAATGTGAGATTGAGAGCTGTATTTAATCCTGATGGTAAGGTGCAAACATTCCCTGAATCACCATAGTTTGGATGATAATTAATTAGTAAACTGGTACAGCAGTTGTACCAGTAATTGATCATTTTTATTAGTGATTATTGTTATAATCCAACCATTTCAACATTTCCGAAACAGCTATATTTCCAGCTTGCTGTACTTGTTGTTCAAATTTATCTCCAATCATTTGGGCATTTTCTTTTAAGGTCAAAGCCTGATGAAAGGCAGTTTTAAATGATTCTTTAGTTACTTCTGCTAAAAATACTTGAACAGCAATTTTTAATGAAAGTAAAGTTCTCGCGTTATACATTTGTTCTTCAAAGGCTGGCATAACTATAGTTGGTGTCCCAGAACGTGCTGAAGCTGCACAATGTCCTGCCCCTGCTTGATGAACAATTACAGAAACTTTTGGGAATAACCAACTGTGGGGAAATGATTCACCTACATACCATTGAGGATTATTAAAAATCGGATCTTCGATCATAAAATCAAAAGTCCGCTTGAGAATCACTGCTTTAATTCCCAATTCTGCTAAAGCTTCCAGAATAGTATTAGCTGATTTTTTAGCAAGTTCCAACTGTAAAAAGTTAGTAATAGAAAAACTACCAAAACCAATATAAATAATGGGTTCATTTTCTGGTGTGTCAGCTAAAAATTTTATCAATGATTCCGGAACTTTTTCCGTTTGTTCTTGGGCTGGGGGCAGGATTGGGCCTGTATTAAAATACCAAGCCGGTATATCTTTTTGTGGATAGCGCATCATTAAATTGGAAAAAGCCCAAATAGCAGGAAACTGCCAAGCATCAGATCCTAAAAGTTGCTGAAGATGAGAACGTGATGGTAAATTATTATCTCGACGTAACTTGCGAATGATCCTTTTTTCTACAAACCATTTAATTAAAATTGGCGGTAGATAGGAAAACCAGTTGAAAAAACTACCTTTATTTTTGTAATCACTAAAAAAAGGACATTCCCATTCAGTTGTAGGTGAAAAAATTGGAGTATAACGATAAATAAATAAAGGCAACTGATATTTCTCGGCTACTAAATAACCAATACTTGTAGCAAATTCATTTACTACAATCACGTCTGCATCTAATTTTTCTACCATTTCACACAGTTGATAAAAGTAATCTTCTGTGTTTTTTGCAATGTGGTTGAAAAGATGAAATAGTGGTTCTGGTCCTGTTTTACCCTGTATGAGTGGAGGAACTATTTCTTCAGAATAATCTTCTTTTTGTGGAAAGATTGCTGTTTCTTTCAGCCCTAAATTGAGCATAGTTTGATGGTAGCGTTCACGGACATTTATTAGCACTGAATGCCCATGTTCCTGAAAATAACACGCCAGCACCGCTAATGGTTGTAAATCACCACGACTTCCCCAAATATAGAAGGCTAAGGAAATTTTTTCTTTGTTTTGGGGTAGCTTGACTGGATACTCAGACCACGGATGTTCTAGCTTTAATCTTGACTTTGTATCAAAAATATATAAAACATACACGAAAATAAATAAACCGCCTAAGCCCGCCAGTAAGACAAAAACGGTGTAGCCTAATATTGATAGCACAAGATTCCAATTTAACCACATATTACACGTAGGAAATTAAATAACCCATGCTATTAATTATACTGGATGCTTGCGATTAAACTAAGATTATTTTGCATAAATTAGTAATACTTTTTACAATTTTAATTTATCAATTTATATAAGACTCCTGTATGTTTTTTGATAATGTATACAAACCTGCTAATACAGGTTGTTGGAGAATTTAGCTTGTTGGTATTTTGGTTGCTAATGGGGAAAATGCGGTGGTTTTGGTTTCTAAAAATTGCTGTTTTTGCAGAATTTTATAAAGATTAATATCGGCTTCTAGTAAGCAAGCATGGCCACTGTAAGGTAATATAACGGTTTTACTATTGGGTAAGATACTTTCTAATCTTTGGATTTCTAAATGCGAGGGTAAGAGGCGATCGCTTCCCGAAACAATTAATAACACAGATTGGGTTAAGGTTTGTAGTTGTTCTCTGGTGACATCAAATTCTCGCAATAATAACAAGCGCCAATTTAAGGTTTCTGATGGTACAGAACGCATGGTTTTTAACAGTTCGTAACGAACACTGCGAGGAATACGTGGTAAAGCGGCAATAAATGGTAATAAACCTATTGTACCAATATCATATAAACAAGATGGGACAAGATAACTAAGTTGTGATGTCCAGTCCAATATAGGCTGTAATTTTAAAGCTGAAGCGGGATTTATTAAAATAATGCGTTTAAATAATTGGGGTGATTGAACAGCTACTTTCATCGCTAAACAACCACCGAAGGACTCACCACACAGGTAGACTGAGCGCGAAGAACTTTTTTCTAGTTCGGTGTGAATGAGGTTAATGACATTCTTAGTCAGGGTATCCCAGTTAGTCAGGTCTTTTCGGGGTATAGTGAGACAACGCACATCAAAGCTAATTTCTAGACCGGCGGTTTGCTGCCGTAATAATTTACCAGTTCCGTCTAATCCAGGTAAATAAACAAATAATGGATATTCTGGCTGTAATTTGCGTGGTACTAGAAAACAAGGCTTAAGTTCAACGTCTGGCATTTTCAGCATTAAGATACAGGTTTGTGCTTTTACTAAAACATGGGGTTTAAAGCCCCGTCCTTTGAGGACGGCTTTTTGGTAGAATAATGGAAATAGGCAGGGCATTGTCTGTTGGGCGAGATAGTGTAAGACGGGCTATGCCTGCAACTATTGTTTGAACCCAGAATCTCCGCACTTTTAGGGCGGGGATTATGTCAATTTATCAGGGAACAGGAAGCAGGAGGGAAGTGGCAGGGGGCAGGGGGGCAGGGGAGAAAAAAGAAAAACTTATGATTTGTATCCAGTTTTTAAGGATGAGGAAATCATAAACCCAAAATCCAAAATCCAAAATCCACTCTTTCCCCCTTGCAAGACAGCACCCTGCACCCTTGCCTCTTCCACTCTTTCCCCCTGGCAAGACAGCACCCTGCCCCCTTGCCTCTTCAGCTCCGCACCCAAAAAGTAAAAATCAGCTTTTCTAGATAAAAAATAACTTACTCTGAAGCTATGATTACAGAATTTAGTCATACTTGAATTGATCATATATAACTATATGCAAGCGTAAAACCTATCCTTTCTCAGCCAGCTAATTGTTAAATTAACTCTAATTACAACCTTGATGCAGTAAATTGGCAATTTCGCTGTGACATTGTTGAGTGAGTTCATTCACCATACTTTTAGCTTGTTTACCTTGATATTGTTTCTGGGCTTGGGGTTTAATCCATAGAGGTCTACCGATTAACACGGCTACCCTCTGATATATCACCATAGGATGTAACCCAGGTTTTTGAAATAAAGGTTCGGAAGGATCAAATAAACTCAATAGCCTAACGGGAACTATAGCAGTATTGATTTCTTCTAAGGAAGCGATCGCTACTGGCAATACTGCTAAATCTGATACATGAGAACGCAAGGCTAAATGGGCAAATCCTCTTTGAAATTCGCCTAATTGGTTGGGGTTGGTAAATTTGACCATCGGTTCTGTACCTTCTGGAAAGATACCGACCGCTTGTTGAGATTGTAACAGGTTTTGAGATTGCTCAAAAAAACTTTGTTGGCGGTTTTGGGTTTGCTCTAGAGGAAAACCACCTAATTGTTGAGTCACAAATTCTCGCATCAGTGGGACTTGTCCCATATAGTGATGACAAGCAAAGCGAATGGGGCGAGATATTGCTGTCATTAACAGCAGCGCATCCATAAAGCTCCGGTGGTTACTCACTATCAGCAAACTGCCAGAAGTGGGAATGCGATTCTCATAATAACGAAACATTTTGGTTGAGAACATCCCTAGAAAAGCACGAGAAAAGTCTAATGGGCTATTTATACTCATTGGGAATCACTATATTTTCGCCACGAATATCACTTTTTTAGTGGCTGTAATTTTTACATTTCTTTACTATAACCTCCACGACCTGAAGGTAGAAATGTCAAGATCACACAGATGATTAAATTTTTTGAGTTGGTAATCATGTATTTTCCGTCACAGTTTACAGCACAAACAGCATACACCATGATTATTAGTAACTGCTTTCCGTATTTTGGGGATAAAATAGCCAAATTCTAGATAATACAAAACAATTCTAGAGTCGAGAAATTTGTTAATATTAAGGAGTTGTTTGAAAAAACAGTAGTAATGTTATATAATTGCTTAGTTTTGCCTATTTAAGTCAGAGAGAAAACCTTTTAAGAACTTATTTTTGATTGTGCATGAATCTAGTAGATAAAACAGAAAAGACCTTTGCACTGACAACACCGCTATACTATGTCAATGATGTCCCACACATTGGCAGTGCTTACACCACAATGGCTGCGGATGTAATAGCAAGATTTCAGCGTATGCTAGGTAAGCAAGTGTTGCTGATTACTGGGACAGATGAACATGGACAGAAAATTGAGCGCACAGCAGCCAGTTTAGGAAAATCACCACAGGATTTTAGTGATGAGATCGTGCCTAGTTTTATTAACTTGTGGCAAATGCTCGATATTCAATACGATCGCTTTAGTCGGACAACAGCCGAACCACATCATGCGATCGTTAAAGAATTCTTCCAGCGAGTTTGGGAAAAAGGAGACATCTACCAAGGACAACAACAAGGCTGGTACTGCGTATCCTGTGAAGAATTTAAAGAAGAAAGAGAACTGTTAGAAGACAAGCGTTGTCCCATTCATACTACTAAACAAGTAGAGTGGCGAGATGAACAGAACTATTTCTTCCGTTTGTCTAAATATCAAACCCAACTAGAAGAGTTTTACCAATCCCATCCAGACTTTATTCAACCAGCCAGCCGCCGCAATGAAGTTATTAGTTTTGTTAACCAAGGTTTACAAGACTTTTCAATTTCTCGTGTCAATGTTAAGTGTGGTTTTCCTGTACCTATTGACCCGAAACAAACTCTTTATGTTTGGTTTGATGCCTTGCTTGGTTATGTAACACCATTGGTAGAAGCAAATGCAGAACCGACTTTAGACAATGCTTTATCAACATGGTGGCCGATCAATTTGCATTTAATTGGTAAAGATATCTTACGTTTTCATGCCGTTTATTGGCCAGCCATGCTGATGTCAGCCGGATTACCCCTACCGAAAAGAGTATTTGGCCACGGATTCTTAACCAAAGACGGGCAAAAAATGGGGAAAACTCTGGGTAATACCGTAGATCCTTTCGCATTAGTCCAACGATATGGAAGTGACGCAGTTCGTTATTACTTCCTTAAGGAAATCGAATTTGGCAAAGATGGCGATTTTAATGAAACTAGGTTCATTAATGTTCTGAATGCAGATTTAGCAAATGATTTAGGCAATTTGTTAAACCGCACCCTGAACATGGTGAAAAAATACTGTGCTGGACTTGTACCAGCGATCGCCCCGGAAACTATCCCGGCAGACAATCCACTCAAAGCGATCGGTTTACATTTAGGTGAACAGGCAACACAAGCCTATCAAAACCTAGCTTTCCATGCAGTTTGTCAAGCTGTAATGTCACTCATACAGGCTGGTAATAAGTTTATTGATGAACAAGCACCTTGGTCATTATATAAACAGGGAAAACAACAGGAAGTAGAAGCTGTACTGTACTCAGTCCTAGAATCAGTCAGACTAGCAGCCTATTTACTCTCCCCCATCATCCCCAATATCAGTAGTGATATTTATCAACAGCTAGGCTTAGGCATCAACTTTAATCAGCCAGAAAGTTTGATCACTGCAACCTTCTCTACTCATGCAGCTTGGGGGCTACTATCCTCTAAACAACAGTTGGGAACACCCCAACCAGTTTTCAAACGCATAGAACTACCAAAACAAGATTAGTTGTTGCCATTTTTTGCTTAATTGCCAAAATTTGCTACGGGGCTACACTTTTTAGCCCTGGAACATTATCATAAGCAACTCTAACAAGTTATGAAACTAGGCTGTATCAAAAAAAACAAGGATAAAACAGAGGTATGACAACAATGTTGAATAATCTAGAAAACGACTCAATATTTACGCCAGAGCAGGTTTTGGAAAATCGGGGTCGTGTGGCTATATTTATTGACGGTTCTAACTTATTTTATGCAGCTTTACAATTAGGCATCGAAATTGACTACACAAAATTATTATGTCGCTTAACAGGTGGCTCAAGATTGTTGCGAGCATTCTTTTACACTGGAGTAGACCGGACAAACGAAAAACAACAGGGCTTTTTATTGTGGATGCGACGCAACGGCTATCGAGTCATAGCCAAAGACCTAGTACAACTACCAGACGGCTCAAAAAAAGCTAACTTAGACGTAGAAATAGCGGTAGATATGATGGCGCTTGTTGATTCCTATGATACCGCAGTTTTGGTGAGTGGTGATGGCGATTTGGCTTATGCCGTCAACTCCGTTAGTTATCGGGGGGTAAGAGTAGAAGTAGTCAGTTTAAGGTCTATGACCAGTGATAGCTTAATTAACGTGAGCGATCGCTATATTGATTTAGAAGCCATAAAAGAAGATATTCAAAAAACACCCCGTCAAAGCTATCCATATCGGCCATTATCTGGTATGGGTTTCTTAGACGATCCTAGAGATAGTGACGGACATTTAGAAATTCCCGAATGATGCACCATCAACAAGGCAGGAAAAATGAGAGAGAAGATTTATCATCACCCAGGAGAACTAACAACTATTCTCCCCGATGCTATTTTGTCTCACCTGGTAGTAATTTAAAATTACCTGTCAATTGGTATTACCTGCCTTTGATTTTAGTTTTAGTCATGGGGTTATTTTCCTGTGGAACTTCATCCCCACCCCAACCCCAACCGAGTGAAACACCTCCAGAAAAAGCAGATAGTCAATTGACTTTCTTTAATGTTACTTTAGAACAATTTGACGAAATCGGTAGACCAGTTTGGAAAGTAAAAGCCAAAGAAGCTGAATATACGAAAGAAAAACAAATTGCTCAGGTGATAACCCCTAATGGAGAATTATATCAGGATGGACAAATAGTTTATAAAGTGCAAGCAGAAAAAGCAGAAGTTAAACAAGATGGTAAACAACTATTTTTAAAAGGTAAAATTCTAGCTACAGACCCACGTAATGGTATTGTTTTAAAAGGTAATGAATTAGAATGGCGGCCTCAAGAAGATTTATTGATTGTGCGTAACCAATTAGATGGTACACATAAACAATTAAAAGCAGTCGCACAAGAGGCCAGGGTGAAAACTCGTGAGCAGCGTATGGAATTTCTGGGACAGGTAGTAGCAAACTCTCAAGATCCCCCATTAAAAATGCAAACAGAGCGTTTAACTTGGGAGATTAAGACAGGGAAATTAATTGGCAACCGCCCAGTGTTATTTGAACGTTATAAAAACAATCAAATCACTGACCGGGGTAGAAGTAATACCGCTGAAGTTAATTTAAAAACCAAAATTGCTACACTTCAAAAACAAGCTCAAATCGAATTACTAGATCCACCTGTACAAATAGCCAGTGATTCTCTCAACTGGAATATGAACACAGATGTCGTCATTTCTCCTACTCCAGTGAGAGCATTTCACCGTGCTGAAAAAATGACTGTTACCGCTAATCAAGGAGAAATGCGGATTCCTCAAAAAATAGTTTATTTAACAGGAAACGTTAAAGCAATCGGACAGAAAAAACAATCTTTAACCTCAAATACAGTCACTTGGTTATTAGATAAAAAACAACTCCTAGCCCAAGGAAATGTAATTTACCGTCAAGCTAATCCCCAATTAACCTTTACTGGTGACACAGCCATTGGCAATTTAGAAACAGAAAACATTACCGTCAAAGGTGGCAATTCTAACCGTAGGGTAATTACAGAAATTATTCCCCAGGATAATTAGGTTACGGAGTGCAGGGTGTGGGAGAAGTCATTAGGAAATAGGGAACAGGGAACAGGGAACAGGGAACAGGGAATAGTTATTCTTTTTAACTTTTTACTTCTGCCTCCTGCCTTCTGCCTCCTGCCTTCTGCCTCCTGCCTCCTGCCTCCTGCCTCCTGCCTCCTGCCTCCTGCCTCCTGCCTCCT
>DATGXB010000258.1:0-23131 GCA_035299225.1 Nostocaceae cyanobacterium
CCCTGCCCCCCTGCCTCTTCCCCCCTACCTCCTACCTTGAGATTGGGAGTTGCAAGCGATCGCGCTTTTAATTTCTATTATCAAGATAATCTAGATATATTGGAACAATTAGGAGCAGAATTAGTATTCTGGAGTCCTTTACAAGATCATCAACTACCAGAAAACATCCAAGGTTTATATTTTGGTGGGGGATTTCCTGAAGTTTTCGCTGCCGAATTAGCCGCAAATACCCAAATTCTCACATTAGTTAAAAATGCCATTCTTGCCGGAACACCCACAATTGCCGAATGCGGTGGATTAATGTATTTGTGTGAAAAAGTAATTGATTTTGATGGTAATTTCTGGCCAATGGTCGGCATTTTACCAACAGTTGCTCAAATGGGCAATCGCTTGAATTTAGGCTATCGTCGGGCTGTCGCTTTACAAAACAGTCTTTTACTAAATGCCGAAACAGAAATTTTAGGACATGAATTTCATCGCTCACAATTAATTACCAATTCCCCTCAACCTTTATTTAATACCTATCGTTTTGATTGTGCAGAAAATACAGGTTTTGAAGGTTGGTGTTTCCCTCAAAATGTTCACGCCTCCTACATCCATCAACACTGGGGAGCAAGTCCAGAAATACCGCAAAAATTTATCCAAAAATGTTTAGAATTTCAGTCATTAGGGAACAGGGAACAGGGAACAGGGAACAGGTAGAAGTAATAAATAATTATTTTTGACTTTTGACTTTTGACTTTATACCTCTGCCCCTCTGCCTTTTACTCTTCGGCTTCGGCTTCATTCTTAACTAAATCACTGGGAGGTCTGTCCGTACTCCATGCCCACCAAACAAAACCACATTGACAATGATAAAATTCTTGCCATTTGCGGCGGTTGTCAGCACCAAAAACAGGCGATCGCCTATTTAGCCAAACTTCTACAGCCTCTAAACTACTAGCACGGCATTGGGGACAGCAAAATTCATAAGCGTGAACTGCTTTATTTGTCCATTCCGGGGGTGTGGGAGCAAAAGCGTCCATTAAATTCTTGTTCGGGGTTGTCTCTAGTCATTTACTATACAAAATAATGGCTAATCATGGGAAGTTATGGAGCCAAGTATTGAAATTCGCCGGTTATTAGATGTTATGCCCGCTTCTGGCCGGATGATGACCAAAATCATCAGCAAACCAGAGCAAAAAAAGGTGATAGAAGCCCCCTTTCCCTTGCCTTGGAGTCGGGAAAGACCAATTTACATCAATTTTGACCTGTGGCGACGTTTGACCAAGCCACAGCGTGATTTAATGTTGTTACAGGTAGTAAGTTGGGTAACGGGGGTAAAGTGGATACAGCCGAATATTTATCAAGGTGTGGTGTTGTTGGGACTGTTGGGGGGAGTTGTAGAAGCTGCACAGTCCGATATTGTGGGGGTGGCCATTGGTTTGGGATTGAGTGCGATCGCCAGTACAAGAATTTGGCAAGTCAATAAATCTCAACAAGCAGAATTAGACGCTGATATTAATGCGCTAAAAGTCGCCCAACGTCGGGGTTACAGTGAACCGGAAGCAGCACAACATTTATTAACAGCAATAGAGGCGATCGCTAAAATTGAAGGCCATCCAGGTTTAGATTTTACCCAGTTAATACGCACCCAGAATTTAAAAGCGATCGCTGGTTTATCTCCTATAGGCATCCCCAACAATTACAATCATCAAGGAGAATTTTAAATTTTGGATTTTAGATTTTAGATTAAACAATCTCAATAGAAACCATTAATTATTTTTAACTTTTAACTTTTAATTTTTAACTTTTGCCTATTCCCTATTCCCTATTCCCTGTTCCCTATTCCCTGTTCCCTGTTCCCTGTTCCCTGCACCGCACTGAGCGCAGCCGAAGTGTTCCCTGTTCCCTGTTGTATTTTTGATTATTTATGAATTAGGAGTAAAGATAAATTGACCTTAGCATTAGGAATGATTGAAACTTATGGTATTCCCGCCGCAATTGAAGCAGCAGACGCAATGTGTAAAGCTGCCCGTATTACTTTAGTAGGATATGAAAACACTGATTTGGGCAGAATAACTGTATTAATTCGCGGTGAAGTAGGAGAAGTTAATATTGCAGTAGATCAGGGATTAAAAGCAGTATTAAAGGTTAATGGTGGGGAAATTCTTTCTCATCATATTATCCCCCGTCCCCATGAAAATTTAGAATATGTTTTACCAATTTATCACAGCATCAATATTAATCAATTTAATAGTGATATTCGCTTTCCTGCTCCCCTTTCAGTTTAAAAATTAACTAGAAATTAATCATGAATAATTTAATTTCTCGAATGCAGTCCGTACAATCTCCAATTATTCCCATAGTCGGAGAACTGATTAAAAATTCCCCTGGTA
The DNA here is from genome assembly GCA_035299225.1 of Nostocaceae cyanobacterium. Lineage (GTDB taxonomy): Bacteria > Cyanobacteriota > Cyanobacteriia > Cyanobacteriales > Nostocaceae > DATGXB01. The sequence continues at coordinate 2,379 of DATGXB010000258.1, forward strand.
CTATTTCCCTCGGACAAGGTGTAGTAAATTATAGTCCACCACCAGAAGCCATTGAATTTTTATCAAAATTTTTAAGTGATCCCACAAATCACCTGTACAAAGCAGTCACAGGAATACCAGAAATATTAACAGTTTTAAAAACCAAGTTATCAAATTTTAATGGCATAGAAATTAATCAAGAAAATTGTATTGTTGTCACCGCAGGCAGCAATATGGCTTTTATGAATGCCATTTTAGCTATTACTAGCCCTGGTGATGAAATAATTTTAAATACACCTTATTATTTTAATCATGAAATGGCTATTACTATGGCGGGTTGTCATCCCGTATTAGTAGCCACAGATGCCCATTATCAAATAGTTCCTGAAGCTATTTCACAAGCCATTACTGCCAAAACTCGTGCAGTTGTCACAATTTCTCCTAACAATCCTACAGGAGTAATTTATTCAGAAAATGCCCTAAAACAAGTAAATCAAACTTGTCGAGAAAAAGGAATTTATCATATTAGTGATGAAGCTTATGAATATTTTACTTATGATGGTGTAAAGCACATTTCCCCTGGTGCATTTCCTGAGAGTAGCCAACATACAATTTCCCTATACAGTTTATCAAAAGCTTATGGTTTTGCAAGTTGGCGTATTGGCTATATGGTAATTCCTCAACACCTGTTAGAAGCTGTGAAAAAAGTGCAAGATACCATCTTGATTTGTCCCCCGGTAATTTCCCAGTATGCTGCTGTAGGGGCTTTACAAGCAAAAGAAGAGTATTTATATGATAGAATTGGTGCGATCGCTCAAGTTCGGCAATTAGTTTTAAATTCTCTCCAGCAATTACAAGAATTATGCACTATCACACCCGCTAATGGTGCATTCTACTTTTTTCTCAAAGTCCATACTGATATGGATGCTTTTGAGTTAGTAAAACAACTAATTCAAAAATATCAAATTGCCGTCATACCAGGAACAACATTCGGCATAGAAAACGGTTGTTATTTGCGAATTGCTTATGGTGCATTACAACTAGATACCGTCAAAATAGGCATGGATAGATTAGTTAAAGGCTTACAAGAAATAATTAAAAATTAATTGTTAATAGCTAACAAAAATTTTAGTTATTTATCTGCGTCCATCTGCGTTCATCTGCGTTTAAATGTTGTTTGAACCCAGAATCTCCGCACTCTTAGGGCGTGGAATATGTCAAAAATTTCTGGCGAATGAATTAAGAAAGGATGAGGAAAATAAGGGAAAAAAGGAATATAAAATTACTTTCCTATTTCCCATTCCCCATTCCCAACTAATTCACGTAAAATTCCATAAACGCAGGTAAACCAGGGAAGATCATATATCGATCTACAGCTGATAAAACTTTGTTGTTAGCACGACGGGAATTTAAACAGCGATAAACTAACTGGGCAACATCTGCACGGTTGATACTACCAATAACATGGGTATCTTCTGTTAACATTCCCTTACCTGTGCCGGGTTCTGATTTTAAACTACCCGGACGAATGATTGTATAATTCAATCCACTATTCATCAGGTATTTTTCTGCTTTTTCTTTCTCAATTAAAACTGGTTTCTGTACTTCTAAAGCTTGAGGAGGCATAGCAATAACGCTATTTCCAGTACCAATAGAAGTAACAAGAATGAACTTTTTCACACCAGCTTTAACAGAGGCATCAATCAGATTCTTATTACCCAGGTAATCAGGTTTTACCTCATCAGTGGGTAAACCACCAATTGTACTGATGACAGTATGAATTGATTCATTCCCCCCCAGTATTGCTCGTTCGACATCTTTGACATTCAAAGCATCTCCCAGAACTGCGTTCACGCCTATTGCTTTGAGATCCGCAGCAGCAGCTTCTGTTCTTAAGAGTGCTTTGACCTTTAGCTGTTGTGCTGTGAGATAATTAGCAATCTCTCTACCAACACCCCGACTTGCCCCAGCGACAAAAATGTAAGATGTATTGGTCATAGATATTTTCTGAGATAGATGCTGCGAGGACACAGATTACTAATATATCTTGGTTGGTGCCAAATCTTTACAATACTACATTGCTGGTTAAGATTCAGGTAACTTACTGGTTAATAACCATGATAAATTGGTTTTACTTCGTTTGTAGTTGAAAACTAGATTATTACAGCAGGGAACTCCTAACACTTCGACTGCGCTCAGTGCAGTGCAAGGGTGAAAATCTTTTGATATATAGCTCCCAAAATTTGTACCTCATTTACCTGAAATGGGTTGTAATACTCCATCCCTTGACTATCATATTTTTTACAAAAAGTCAACAGTATTTAGTAGCCCTACCTAATAAATTTCTAATCATCAATATTAACCAAAGTGCTCATAAACTAGCATCAGCTGAACTTCCGTACTAAAAGAACTGTTTCTATAACAACAGCCAACAATGATTCAAGTTAGTTACAATCAGAAGAAATAATCTAAATTCTACCTTTTGCTTCATGGATTAAGGAAATGCTTAATAACTCTACAGAGGCATCATAACAGAATTGCTATTTAGCTATTTGTAGAGATAAACATTCGTAGCATTACTGAATATCTAATTAAGTAACAATATCGGTGATTCTACGATTCTACTAAGTTTTAATATTAGGTATGCAATAGTGTGATACTATCATGCAGATAGACTGGATTAGTTTACTAAAAGCTCAACAAGCTGATTTTCTTCAACGAATTAAAAAACCCAAAACGGCTGATTTGTCTCTATTAGAAAGTCAAGTCAAAGGTTGTCACACTGAAGTGATGTTATCTAGGGGTGAAGCGTTGACGAAAATCCTCGAATTTGCTCATCAACAAGCGGAGATTCTTGCTAAAAATCCACCTGCTACACCACCCGAATACCCAGAAAATGAAGATGAGTATATTCCTTTTGCTCAATATTTCCAACAACAAGCAGAAGATTATCTTGTTCGAGAACAGATTGTTGATTTAGTAATTACAGAACGGTTGGGTAAGTTAGTGAAAAAAGTGCCCCAAGACACTTTGAAAAATATGGTTTTAGATGATGAGGGCAATTTGCGTGGTGAAAGTAAATTTAGTTATTGTTTAACCAATAATCCTTTAGTTAATATACAAGTTCATGTTACAGATGGTGAAAGTTTTAACGGGATTAAAAAAGATAAAATCAAATGGTCTATTAGTCAAGAGGATTTAACAAAGTACAAAGTATTAATTTTTCTATGTTTGTTCTATCCAAACACTACTAGGTTAGGCTACGAAAAGCAAACTATTATTGCTGGTTTTTTACCTACCGAACAGTTAGAATTTCCTGAGCCAAAATACCAAATTACGGCCAGTAGTTTATTGTATGCTGGGGGGTTAAATTGGTATTTAGAATCTTTAGGCAATCAACAAGGAAAAAATGCTGTTAAAAATGAGAGGATAATTATCGAAACGGCTCAGACTTTACCACCAGACCACCCCCAAAAGAATATTATTGGTGATTGGGAATGCTGGCAAACTTTAAAAGGACACACTAGAGGGATTAATTGTTTAGCTTTTTCTTCTCAAGTATTAATTACTAATGGTTCTCGGTTGCAATCTAGCCAAAATTTACCCATTTTAGCCAGTGGTAGCCGGGGGGAAACAAAACTTTGGGATTTAACTAAGGGTGAATTAATTGAAACTTTGTCAGAATATCCTTGGGTGATATCTGGGTTAGTAGATGAAGTAAATTCTCTGGTTTTTAGTGCAGATGGAAAAACTTTAGTGAGTGCTGGTGCGGATTCTACAATTAAGATTTGGCATACTGGCGCACTTGATTTAATAGATATTTTGCACAAACATAATGGGGGAGTACGCTGTCTAGCTTTTACGCCTGATAGTAAAATGTTAGCAACTGGTGGCGATGACAGAAGAATTTTGTTTTGGAATTTGTGCGATCGCCAAGTAAAAGCGACTCTTTCTCTCGATGATAGCGCTGCTCATTCCCTAGTTTTCAGTTCAGATGGTAATACTTTGATTATCGGTAGCTATCGGAAAATCAAAGTTTACAGAAATTACCACAACGGACAAGAAAATATACAAAACTTTACATTATTGCACACCTTAACAGGTCATGCTCACATTGTTGGTTCTTTGGCTATTAGTGCAGATAATAAAATGCTGATAAGTGGTAGTCGAGATAAAACCGTAAAAATTTGGGATTTAGAAACAGGTGTATTAATTCGCACCTTAACAGGACATAGAGAAGGAGTTAATGCGATCGCACTCAGTCCCAGTGAACAGATTATTGCTAGTGGTAGTGCTGATCAAACTATTAAAATGTGGCATTTACCAACAGGTGAATCATTAGCAACATTTACCGGTCATGTTAACACAGTTACAGCCCTAGCTTTTACTACCTCTGGTGATATGTTAGTTAGCAGTAGTTTAGATAAAACTATCAAAATTTGGCAACGAAGTTAGTAAAAGGCAGAGGGGCAGAGGGGCAGGGAAGAAGAGGAGATGCGGGGGATGAGGGGGATGAGGAAGTAATTATTTATTCCTCCTGCCTTCTGCCTCCTGCCTCCTGCCTCCTAATCACTACTGTAAATGCAATCCATATTCTAAACCTTCTACTACTGCCTGATAGGAAGCCTCTAAAATATTCGGAGATACAGCGATAGTTGTCCAGCGTTCTTGTTCATTTCGGGACTCTACTAACACACGAGTTTTAGAAGCTGTACCTGTATGTCCGTCCAAAATTCTCACTTTGTAATCTGTTAACTCAAAAGTGGCAATTTGTGGATAGAAATTCACCAAAGCCTTACGCAAGGCTGCATCTAAAGCTGCTACGGGTCCATTACCTTCTGCGGCTTCTAAAATATTTTTTCCGTTCACCGCTACCTTAATTGTAGCTAAAGAATTTGTCGTTTCTTTCCCTGTTGCTAAGTCACAATTAACATGAAAACCTAAGACTTCAAAAAACTTTTGTCTCTGACCTAAAGCTTCATACATCAACAAAGCAAAACTAGCTTCCGCCGCTTCAAATTGATAACCAATACTTTCTAGTTCCTTTAATTTTTGCAGAATTAATTTAGCTTGGGGATGCTCCTTATGTAATTCTAAACCTAAAGAATTAGCCTTGGCTAAAACATTACTCATTCCTGACTGTTCAGAAATCACAATGCGGCGCTGATTTCCCACTTTTTCTGGTTCAATGTGCTCATAGGTTAAAGGATTTCGTTCGACTGCGGAAACATGAATACCACCTTTATGAGCAAAAGCCGAACGTCCCACAAAGGGCGCGTGTTCATCAGGCGAGAGATTTACTACTTCACTGACAAAACGACTAGTTTCTGTAAGTTGATTAAGCTGGCGTTCTGCTATACAGCTATAACCTAGTTTGAGTTGTAAATTAGGAATTACAGAACATAGGTTAGCATTACCACAGCGTTCACCATAACCGTTTATAGTTCCTTGTACCATTGTTGCCCCAGCAGTTACCGCCGCTAAAGCATTAGCTACCGCTAAATCACAATCATTGTGAGTATGAATACCAATTTGAGAGATGGATAACTCAGCGTTGACAGCTTGAATGATTTGAGTAATTTCCTGGGGTAAACTGCCGCCATTTGTATCACATAGAACTATCCATTCCGCACCGGATTTTACTGCCGTAGCCAGAGTTTGTAGAGCGTAATCAGGATTTTGCTTATAACCATCAAACCAGTGTTCAGCATCATAAATTACACGCCGACCTTGAGAGCAAAGATAGGCGATTGTGTCACGGATCATCCCTAAATTTTCCTCTAAACTGGTCTTTAAACCCTCGGTAACGTGTAAATCCCAAGATTTGCCGAAAATTGTTACCCAGCGAGTACCTGCGGCTAAAATCGCTTGTAACATGGGCTCATCAGCCGCAATAACATGAGGTCGGCGAGTAGAACAAAAAGGTACAATTTCTGCTTGTTTGAGCGGATTTTCTTGTAACTGCCAGAAAAATTGTACATCTTTAGGATTGGCACCAGGCCAGCCACCTTCAATAAATGGAATCCCCAACTGATCTAATCTATGAGCAATGCGTAATTTATCTTCTATGGATAATGACAGACCTTCTCGTTGTGTACCATCCCGAAGAGTAGTGTCATACAGCCTAATGTGAGGTGAGGGATTTGTGGTCATATCACTGCAACTTAAGATACAACTATGGAGGCACAATAAATATATTGGAAATATCAGCAGAGACCCAGTAAATAATTAGAATATGCCCAAGGTATTAGCCCAAGGTAAAACAATTCAGTGCAAAAGCCAAGCCAATTTACGTAAACTATTACTAAAGAATGATGTCAACCCTCATAATGATGGTTCTCAGATTATAAATTGTCGGGGTCTTGGCACTTGTGGAACTTGTGCGGTTAAGGTAGAAGGTGAAGTCTCAGCAGCGAATTGGCGCGATAAAACACGACGTTCGCTTCCTCCCCATTCTCCTACAGCAGATTTGCGTTTAGCTTGTCAAACTGAGGTGTTAGGGGATGTTAAAGTGACTAAATTTGATGGATTTTGGGGTCAAGGTGAGCAAATAGTGTGGACACCAGAAGGTTAAAAAGGAGAGTAGCAAGATGGGTAGATGGACACCCTTAATTTTAATGGCTGGAGGCGTGGCGATTTTGCTGGGTACGCTGCTGGGAATTAATTTTCCAATGGGACAACAAAATGCTAATGTTCCCTCTGGTCGCAGATCCGGTGTGTTGCCAGCCAATATTAATGTTAATAGTACCGCAAGTCGGAATGATGCCAATACAGCATCTGGGAGTGAAGCGGAAGCGGCTACTGGCAATGAAGTGACAGAAGATACTCCCAGACGTGTTGCTCAGAATAATAATTCTACTAATTCTAGTAATTCTACTAATTCTTCTAGTTCAGAAATTGCTCAAGAGACTGGAGGGAATGAGCCTGTAACAGAATCTCCTTCTTCAACTACAGATAGCAATTCAGGTGATGTTAATCAGGATAAGCAGCCGATTCGCGCTTTGTGGTAGTTGTATTTAATACATATTGTAGAGATGTTTTATGGAACGTCTCTACATTATCAGAGGTGCATAATAAATCACTTATAAGAAGTTTTTTAAATTAAAATGTGTAAGTTATAATTTTATGAGTTTAAAAATATATTGCAATTATTAAAATAGTGGGGATGTAGCATTACTATATAATTATAAATGTAGTGGAAAATTACTGGTGCAGCTTGAGAGAAATAAGTATTCAGTTAAAAAACTGGAAAAAGCTTACACACAAAGCTTTATTACCTCCTGCCTTCTGCCCCAATGATGAGTTATTTGCTATTAGTGATATAGGAATGGTTAGCGAATTCAACAAATCAAAAATTACTAATGGGTAGCGACGTTTTAATTATTGGCGGTGGTGTGATCGGTTTAGCGATCGCCATTGAGTTAAAGTTACAGGGTGCGAGTGTTACCGTAGTTTGTCGGAATTTAGGGGAAACTGCTTCCCGTGCGGCGGCGGGAATGTTAGCCCCAGATGCCGAAAACATCCAACATGGGGCAATGTTGTCTTTGTGTTGGCGATCGCGTGCTTTATACTCAGACTGGACAAGTAAACTAGAAGAATTAACCGGCTTAAATACAGGTTATTGGCCTTGTGGCATCTTAGCCCCCATTTATCAACAACCTGCTAAAAGTCATAGTTGTATTTCTCCCTCCTCCCGTGAATCTCCCGCTTATTGGTTAGACCAAGCAGCTATTCACCAATATCAACCCGGATTAGGTGCAGATGTAATTGGTGGTTGGTGGTATCCTGAAGACGGCCAGGTAAATAATCAAGCTTTAACCCAAGTTTTACAAGCGGCAGCAGAATCTTTAGATATAGAAATTAAAACCGGAATTACCGTAGAAGCCATATCTCAACGGCAAGGAAAGGTAATTGGTGTCCAAACTAATATCGGCTTAATCAAAGCTGAACACTATGTTTTAGCTTCTGGTGCTTGGACTAATCAATTATTACCTTTGCCCGTATTTCCCAAAAAAGGGGAAATGCTACGGGTAAAAGTTCCCGACTCTATCCTAGAATTACCTTTAACACGGGTATTATTTGGGGAAAATGTTTATATTGTGCCTAGAAGGGATAGATCAATTATCATTGGAGCTACCAGTGAAGACGTTGGTTTTACTCCTCATAACACCCCCAAAGGAATTAATCGCTTACTACAAGCAGCTATTCAGCTTTATCCCCAATTAGAAAATTATCCCATTCAGGAAATGTGGTGGGGTTTCCGTCCCGCTACCCCCGATGAACTACCAATTTTAGGTACTAGTCACTGTGAAAATTTAACTTTAGCTGTTGGTCATTATCGCAATGGTATTTTACTTGCACCAATTACCGCAGTCCTAATTGCTGATTTAATTAACAACAGAAAAACCGATCCCCTACTAGCTGATTTTCACTTGTCCCGCTTTCAAACTCAGTCATCTACACCCATGCTTACCCATTCTGCCAATTTTAGTTATAAGTCATTACCCCAAGAACCGATTATTACAGATTCAGAATTAATTATTGCTGGTAAAGCTTTTCAGTCTCGATTAATGACGGGAACAGGAAAGTATCGCAACATTGAAGAAATGCAGCAAAGTGTGATCGCTAGTGGTTGTCAAATCGTCACTGTAGCCGTGCGACGGGTACAAACCAAAGCCCCCGGCCATGAAGGTTTAGCAGAAGCTTTAGATTGGGATAAAATTTGGATGTTACCTAATACCGCCGGCTGTCAAACTGCGGAAGACGCGATCCGGGTGGCGCGGTTAGGTCGAGAAATGGCCAAATTATTAGGACAAGAAGATAATAATTTTGTCAAATTAGAAGTTATTCCTGATCTGAAATATTTACTACCTGATCCCATTGAGACATTACAAGCCGCCGAACAATTAGTGAAAGAAGGATTTGCAGTTTTACCTTATATTAATGCTGATCCTATGTTAGCTAAACGGCTAGAAGAAGTAGGTTGTGCCACTGTTATGCCCTTAGCAGCGCCTATTGGTTCAGGACAAGGATTAAAAACTATTGCCAATATTCAGATTATTATTGAAAATGCCAAAGTGCCGGTAGTTGTAGATGCGGGTATTGGTGCACCTTCTGAAGCAGCCCAGGCTATGGAGTTAGGTGCAGATGCTTTGTTAATCAATAGTGCGATCGCCCTCTCCCAAAATCCCCCCGCAATGGCACAAGCCATGAAACTAGCCGCCACAGCAGGACGTTTAGCCTATCTCGCCGGCAGAATGCCCATCAAAGAATACGCCAGCCCCAGTTCCCCCCTCACCGGCACAATCAAATAAATCTCGTTCCCAGTCTCGGCTGGGAATGCCATCACAGAGGCTCTGCCTCAACCATTTTTAAATATAATTTTAAATAGAATAAATATAAAAATTCCGAGGATTTTTCAAAACAAAATAATCTTCTTTCTTAACTAAATCACCCGTACAACAAATTGGTAAATGTTCTTGATAAGCATCCATAGCTAAAGCCAAATCATCATTATTCAATAATTCAATCATAATTTTTTGCAGTTTAGAAAAAACCACACCAAACAATATCACCTTACCCTTAATTCCACTATCATCATTAACTTCTGTAATGATCCCTTGAACTTCTTGATTTGGTGCTGTTGTAATGATTTCATTTAAAATATCCAACTGTGACCGATTTTCAAATATAGCCAAAGTTTCTATAACTTCAGCAATTCTATTTACATAATCTACCAAATTTTGAGAATTAGGTAAAAGTATTTCCAAATCATCTTTTTCTGGTGTATTATACCAAATCGTAGCATTATTCATAAAAGGTTTACCTTCATACCAACCAGTTTTAAGTAAATAACCTTTCAATTTTTCTGGTTCTATCCCTTTCAGTATATCTACATCTTGTACAATTGTTTTTACTTTCATAATTCTAGTCCTTGGCTGATTTGAACTCGTTCCTCGTCTCTGGCTGGGAATGCTATCATTGAGGCTCTGCCTCAACCATCACAAAAACTCTGATAAATTTCTTTCTTCTGTTAGCTCACAAAATAAATTTATTAACCTTCTAACCATAAAATTTAATGAAGATCATAATAAATTTAATCTATCTTGCTACCCGTAAAAATAATGATCAACCCAGTGCAATATTTTAAATAAATACAATTAAAAAATCTTATCCAAAACCTGCTGACTCTAGTTTCCCACAACACAGCCTCCCACCCCAGAGAGATGAAAAAAATCCTCAGCTTTAATTAGTCGAATCTCCCACTCCCTATAATAATTAAAGAAGTACAACCAAAAGCAACACCAATACAAATCCTCCGTTGCTGCCCCCTCCAACATAACCTGTAGTGGAAAAATAGTAAATTATCCCTACAAACTCGATTTTGGTAAACGCAAGCTGTTTAGCATCTTAGCGGTTCCATTCAAAATGTGCCTTAGCACACCACGCGAACACAACGGGAGAACACCACATCTATGAGTAGAATAGAAACCCGCACCGAACCAATGGTGCTAAACATGGGGCCGCACCACCCATCAATGCACGGGGTTCTCAGATTAATTGTCACCTTAGATGGTGAAGATGTCGTTGACTGTGAACCAGTTATCGGCTATCTACACCGAGGGATGGAAAAAATCGCTGAGAACCGCACCACTGTGATGTATGTCCCCTATGTTAGCCGTTGGGACTATGCGGCGGGAATGTTTAACGAAGCTGTCACAGTCAACGCACCGGAAAAATTAGCCGGGGTAGCAGTTCCCAAACGCGCCAGCTACATCCGCGTGATTATGCTGGAACTTAACCGTATTGCTAACCACCTATTATGGTTTGGCCCCTTCCTAGCTGACGTAGGCGCTCAAACTCCCTTTTTCTATCAATTCCGGGAAAGGGAAATGATTTATGATTTATGGGAAGCTGCCACAGGCTATCGCATGGTAAATAACAACTACTTCCGCGTTGGTGGTGTAGCTGCTGATTTACCTTATGGTTGGGTTGATAAATGTTTAGAATTTTGTGATTATTTGCTGCCCAAAATTGATGAGTATGAGCGCTTAGTTACAAATAACCCTATTTTCCGCCGTCGGGTAGAAGGTATCGGCACTATTACTCGTGAAGAAGCCATTAACTGGGGACTTTCTGGGCCAATGTTACGCGCTTCCGGTGTGAAGTGGGACTTGCGGAAAGTTGACCATTACGAATGCTACGACGATTTTGATTGGGATGTACAATGGGAAACCGTCGGTGATTGTCTTGCTCGCTACATGGTGAGAATGCGAGAAATGCGCGAATCTGTGAAAATTATTCGTCAAGCTATCAAAGGTTTACCCGGTGGCCCTTACGAAAATTTAGAAGCTAAACGCTTAATGGCTGGAAAGAAATCAGAATGGGATGCCTTTGATTATCAATATATTGGTAAGAAAGTTGCACCCACTTTTAAAATGCCTAAAGGTGAGATTTATTCCCGTGTCGAAAGTGGTAAGGGTGAACTAGGCATTTACTTAATTGGTGATGATAATGTCTTCCCCTGGCGCTGGAAAATTCGCCCTGCTGATTTCAATAATCTCCAGATTTTACCCTCTTTACTGCGTGGTGTTAAATTGGCTGACGTTGTGGTAATTCTGGGTAGTATTGACGTAATTATGGGTTCTGTAGACAGATAGCTGTCTTTGATTGGGTAAATTTATATACCTATTGAATTTTTAGAGACGTTGTATATAACGTCTCTAATTTTGTTGAAACTTAAACGCAGAGTGCTAAGATTTTTTCCACAACTTCACTAGTAACATCTTGGCTTTCTCCCAAGGTATAACCCCGTTCTTCAAAGCGGTTGATAATAGTAGAGAAGCTTTCACTACCAATACCATAGGCAGATAGATGGGTGGGAGCACCTACTGATTCAAAGAAACTGCGAGTTTTGGCGATCGCCTCATTGATCCTTTCTTCTTCTGAACCAGAAACTATATCCCAAATTCTTTCCGCATATTGTAAAAGTTTCGCTCGTTTGCGATCGCGTCTCACATTCAAAGTATTGGGTAAAACAATCGCCAAAGTCTGAGCATGATCTAAACCATGTAAAGCAGTCAACTCATGACCAATAAAATGAGTAGACCAATCTTGAGGCACACCAACAGCTATAATCCCATTCAGTGCCATTGTTGCACACCACATCACATTAGCCCGTGCATCGTAATCTTGGGGATTGGCTAGAGTTTTTGGCCCCTCTTCAATCAAAGTTCGCAAAATAGACTCGGCCATTCTATCTTGTAAAGGAGAATTGACTGGATAAGTCAAATACTGCTCCATGACATGAGTAAAAGGATCAACAATCCCATTAGTAATTTGTCTGGGAGGAAGAGTAAAAGTAGTCTCAGGATCAAGTACAGAAAAGCGGGGTAAAACCAAAGGACTAGCAAAAGCCAGCTTTTCGTCAGTTTCTGCCTTAGAAACCACTGAATACACATTCATTTCTGAGCCGGTTGCAGGTAGCGTCAACACCACACCCATCGGTACAGCCGCAGTTACAGGTGCATTTTTAGCTAAAATATCCCAAGGTTCACCGATAAATGGCACCGCTACCGCAATCAACTTAGTTCCATCAACAACCGAACCCCCTCCCACAGCCAACAGAAAATCAATATTTTCTTGACGGACTAACTCCACAGCTTTCATCAGAGTTTCATAGCAAGGATTAGGTTCAATCCCACCAAACTCAAACACATTCCGTCCTGCCAAAGCTGATTTTACTTGGTCATAAACACCATTCTTTTTGATACTACCACCGCCATAAGTGATCAGAATCTTGGCATCAGCAGGAATTTCCGCCCCAATATTAGCGATTTGGCCTTTGCCAAACAGGATTTTAACTGGATTATGAAAAACAAAGTTCTCCATAGTAAAGAAATTATGTCAGTATTTACATATACATTATGATATCTAAAGCATAAGTCTTGAAAAGCGATCGCAAATTTTAGATAGAAACCACAAAATTAATATCTTGATCTCACAACATCAGAAAAGTGAAAACCGATAAATTATTCTAATTATTCACGCAATTTGTAGCAAAAAGGCTAGACTTTCACCCATTGATGTGCTGCCACAATCTACAAGCAGTTTTGCTAAAATAAAAAATAAGCGTACTAGTGACAGTATCTAGACCACCCTCAAAAATCAATCCTCAGCCAGATTAAAGCTAAGGGAGAAAGACCAAACAAGCTGAAAATAATTGTCAAATTCAAACTAGCATCAGCAAATAGTTTTAACAGAAAAAGCTATTAGAATGCAGTCTAATTATGCTGACTTATCAGATTGAGCATAATTATTTATCATTTGTTTCTTAATCTCCCAAACTTACCAGGATTTTTAGGGCTGGTTTTGCAAATAAAAACAGATTAGAGCTAGAAAGTTGTTGTGCCCCTCTATTCTCCTGATTCTAGGACTAGATTCTTACCCTAAACCCTAAGTTCTTTCTATCCAACCTCAACACATAAGTTAGGCTGTACTTATCAAAGGAATTTTGCCTGCTTATTCAATAATATTCAGGTTAACTTTTGTAGCATGGAAGACATTTTTATAGATATTCCATACCCTAAAATCAATTATTAAGATTTTCTAAAGAACCTCAGACTAGCTTAAATCGAAGGTTAAACGATGTCTTTACCACCCAATCTAGCAGGATCATTGCTGTATAATTTCTCTCCTAGAGACTTAGCTGCGTTATATAAAATCGCAATCTTTGATATCAGCAATCCATAAGTTAAGGAAATACCATTTTTATCTTTTCTTTGTTATTTTGTAGTTAACGGGACAGTTGTTTAATGTTTTGTAGGATTAAATAGTAATTAGTTAAACTATATTCAGCCTTATTCCATGTAAATTCCTCAATTACTAAAAACAGCGAATGATAGGATTTAGTGAACATGGTAATAAGCCAAATTGTCAAAAACTTATCAATGTCACAACAACCTAATTTACAATCATGATCAAGACAGCAAATACTCAATCTATAATTCTCCCTACCTTTATTCAGCCTGTAGGAGAAAACACACAGAAAGGAAATAAATTTGATTTATTACAGCCAATTCGTGAACGGTTAGACACATTAGAAATTCAAAGCCCTAAATTAGCTAAATTTATTGCCAAATTCATTCCTGCACAATGCCCTTTTGAACGTGATATTGTAGTATTTGGGCGGACAATTGCCCACATCCCCCCCCTATGCAAATTAAATCCTCTTTATGACCAATTCGTTGGCTTGCGTTTTCGGGCTTTATGTTATTTAGTAGATCAGTGTGGAGAAGATATTCAATCATACTGCTAAAATCAGCTAAATCGTAAATCCCATGACAATTAAAATTGAGAGTCAACCTAGTCAAGAACATCTTAATCAGCTAGATGTCTATAAATGGTCAATTTGGCAAAAAGAAGCTTCCAAATTCCCCTGGACTTATGACTGTCAAGAAACTTGCTACTTTTTAGAAGGTGAAGTAATAGTGACTCCAGATGGAGGACAACCAGTGAAAATGGGTAAAGGAGATTTAGTAACTTTTCCGGCTGGAATGTCTTGTACTTGGGAAATTATCAGCAATGTCAAAAAGCACTACTGCTTTGATTAGTTAAAAACAACCAGTAAATAATTACCTCCTTGCCCGTATATCATCATTGATGATCTTGCCAAAACATCACACTGTTAACGCAATGATGTTACGTGGAGTATCGCAACTGGTAAACATGAACTAGAATAATGACAACTCTCTTAAAACTTGTTGCGACTCCATACACACAATAATATTCACTAACAACCATCTTAATAAATAACTAAATCACTTCAATCCATATTGCAAAGCCAGAAACAGCTTAACCAACTTTTCAAAATCCTGATCCCATTCATCCCCATCCTGGTTTTTAGAAATAAATTGAGGTAAAAATTGATTCTGTCTTTCGATAATATAATTAACAGTTTCCTTTAGCCTTTTTAAACTTTTCTCTCTAAATACTTGATAAATATCCCTACCCAGCATCACAACTACAGATTCATCAAATTCAAACTTTCCTTCTATAAGTTCATCAGCTAATTCATCAAAAACCCTTTCATCATCTGGGTAATTTTGGATAATTAAAATAATATCAGCTAAATCTTTATTAGCTTTACGTTCATACCATGCTAACAATTTTAAACCGACTAAACAGGGAATTGTCGGCACACGAATTTCAACATTATCAATTTTAGCAACTTGGGAATTATCAAAAGCCTCCTCTAAACCTAAAATACTCATTTTATTACCATCAGGCCAGACAATTTCCTGATTTTCATTACAAATTCCCCCAAAAGGGACAATATCAACCTCTAAATTAGTTTCAATATGAATAAATTTATGAATAACTCTACCCTTTCTAAATTTAGCATTTTCACCTTCAGTCATTGTACTGACTAAAAGATTATATCTCTCCCAACTATCTAACTTTACCACCACATCACAATCTGTAGTTGCTCTACCTACAATTTGATATTGCTTATCAAAAATGAATATTCTCGATTGTGCACCTATTAATAATATTGGTAATTTTCCATAATCAATAATAATTTGGAAATCATTAATAACTTTAATTATTTTAAATTCAAACTGTTGATTTTTATTATTCATTATCTTCTATTTCAGCTTTTGGTTTTAGGGTTAAAATTTGTTGTAAATAAATACGTTTTTTTTGACTTTTTATTTCAATCTGAATAATCATTACAAATAAATTAAAGCAGCATATCAGCTTCTTGTTTTAGTGGTAAGATGTATTCTTGATAAATACGATTAGCAGTTTCTTTTAAACGTTCATCTGGATTTAACAATAATTCTGCATGAATTAAAAGAGGACTAGCGCAAATATCATCTTTTTTAAAAGAATCATTATCAATAAGGTATTCCATAATCGTTATTTTTCCTTTTGAATACTGTTTTAGTCTTAATCGGGATGTTATAGACCTATAATTTATGTTATTTGGAATATAGAGAACTATACTACTTGGTTCTAAATAATTTGTGAGATATGTAGCACCAAATTCTCCTCCAATTAAAATTTTATAAGATGTACTTATAGAAAAGATTTGTGGTAATATATCAAATAATGTAAGATTGTGTAGAGTAGTAAATGTACCTATTAATATTTGTGACCGCAAATTTTCTAAATATCCTAACTCCCATCTTTCCAAAAGTTTATTATAATCACTAATTATATATTGTCGACTACTTCTTCGATGTAAATAGTTCATATTAGATAAAATTTCTAAACTTTCTTTAGCAGTGTTGATATTAACTCCAAGAATATTTGATATTTTTTCTTCTAATAATTCTTGAGGCAAAGACATTAAGAGAGGTTCATTTAATATTAAATAAGCAACTTTTAGAGCATTAATATTTATTTGGCAGGAAGAAACATATTGTTTATTATTAATAGAACTACTTTTAATTAAAATATAAACTGAATAATTATTGATATAAATATTGCCTGTTGTATCAATAAATTCAATATTTCTTTCTATTAATTCCTCTACAATTTCATTATAAAGTTTATCTGTTATCAGTAGAATATTTTGATTATTATTAGTTTTTTCTTGCAAATGTTTTAAATATTCAATTATTGTATCTAAAGTTTCAAAATCTATATTTGATTTAATTTCAACAATATATTCAATTTGATTGTGCGGTGTATAAATAGTCAAAATGCCATCAGCTAGAATATCACCTGTAAAACCAGGTTCGACAATAGCAGTAGCTTTAATTTGAGGTAATTCTTCTAACCTGGCTAAACATTTTTGTAACCAAGGGTGTTTAGGTGGCATGATTTATTTTACCTTTGATAAACTAGCAAGGACACAGCATTGCTGTGTCCCTACAGAGGTTTGATTTTTTCACAGAATTATCCTGGAAATTGCTTTTTCAAAGCTTCCAAAGAAGACCAACGCTTATCAATTGGTTTTTCTGTACTACCATGATCAACAGTTGCCAAAATACCCGGACAATTCAAATCACATAATTGACGCTGTGGCAATTCTAAACACATTTGCTCATACAGCCATTCACTTGGATAAAAATACCCATTAGGTGACAGAGTTTCTACCAAATCTTCAACCGCTACTTCCCTCTCTAAAGGTAAGTCTTGTTCTTGATTTGCGGCTTCGTCTAACCAAATGATTTCCTGATTATTTACCGCCAAGCGGTGATTATATTGTTGCAAACAACGGTTACAGGTACAAGTGATAATTGCTTCTGCCTGAGCTGATACTTCTAAAAAATTGCCCTGATGTTTGACGATAACACGTCCACGCACCGGGGTTAAAGTCTCTAGGCCAGGCAGAAACTCTTTAACTTGAATTTCCTCTGTCCGCTCCGGGGCTTTTGTTAGCTGCGGAATAAAAATTGCGTCCATAGGATTTGTGAGATTTTCTCACGGAGAATTTATGGTAAATATCAGCAAATTTGCTGATACACATTTCCTATTTTAACTGCTTGAGCCTTGATACTCAAGTAGTGGTTATGCACCATAAGCGGGACGAACAACAAGATTTCGATGGGGTTCTTTTCCCCGGCTAAATGTTTCTAAATCGGGAAAGTCCTTTAAGAAGGTGTGAATTTGTCGCCGTTCCGCAGAACTGAGCGATTTAATTTCTACTTCCCGACCAGAAAAACGTACTTCGGCGGCGGCTGATTCTGCTAAAGTCCGAATTTCTGCTTGTCTTCTGACCCGATAGCCATCTAATTCAATGGTATAAGATGCTTGTTCTTCTGGTACTTGGTGCAAATTCAATACGGAATTAGCTAAATACTGAATTGCATCTAACACAGTACCATCGGACCCAATTAAAACCGTGATTTGCTCTGGTGTTAAGTTGCGCTCATCTATAGTTAACCAGTAACTATCACCCTCTGGCACATCGTCACTCAAAGAGGGTAGAGGTTCCATTTCAGCTGTCACTTCAGCATTTATGCTAATTAATTGCAGCAATGATTTTAACCAATTTTCACTGCGCTGCATGGTCATGTTGCTCATATTCACCCCGAAGCCTTTTTCTTAGAACTTTTTGGTTCAAATGGTAAGGCTTTAGCTTCTGCGCTTTGTGCTACTTTTTCTTGTGTTTCTACAATTTTTTGCAATTCTTCTGGTAAAGGTTCACGGGAGAGAAGATAGGTTTGCAAGGTTTGGAAAATATTCCCGATGACCATATACATTAGCACCCCAGCAGGTAAGGGGAAGAATAAAAACATCCCTGAGAAGATGACAGGGGTGATTTTATTGACTGTATCTTGCTGTGGGTTGCCTCCGGCGGAATTTTGCCCAGATAGGACTTGGCTGACGTATAAGGTCAAACCAAACATGATCACCATAGCGACAATATCCCAATGGAGTGTACCATCAGAATCAACTGCGCCAACTCTACCTAAAGCATCAATAAAGAGAAAACCTTTGTTGGCTGCAAGTCCGGGAATTGTACCTTGAATGGTCACGTCTCCGGGTTGTAAGGCTTCGATTTGGCCTTCCGGGTCAATTTTAATCCTGTCTTCCCCTTTGATGATCTTCCATTCTGGTTTTAGTTGAGATTCGGGGTGTTCTGCTACCAGTGCATCAAAGGGTTTACCTTCCATTGTCTGATAGAGAATTTGTGTTTTTTCACCCACGCTTAACTTGTTACCACCAGGAAGAATGGCAGCAATCTTGGTATGTTCACCATCAGCAATGTAGATATTTTGGGGAGTGGTGGCAAAAGCTTGGGGTTGGATTCGCTCGATTTGTTCTGCGGGGAAGATTTGCAAGTTTACGGAGTAGTTAACACCTGCAAAGGGTGAACCACGCAAGGTAGCAAACAGGGCAAGTAAAACTGGCATTTGCAGCAATAGAGGCAAACAGCCGGCTAGGGGATTTCCAAATTCCCTTTGCACGTTCATCATTTCCTCTTGTTGCTTTTGCGGATCATCCTTAAAGCGTTCTTTAATTTCTTGCATCCGCTTTTGCATGAGAGGTTGGACAATTCGCATCCGCCGCATATTGCGAATTGAACCAGCACTCAAGGGATAGAGTGCGAAGCGGATAATCAATGTTAAAGCCACGATCGCCAAACCATAGCTAGGAATAATTCCATAGAATAGGTCTATGATTGGCAGCATCACATTGTTCGAGAGAAACCCGATACCAAAATCCATTATTCTGAATTCAACCTGATGAGGTACTTTGACATACTCACCGTCCTAAAAGGGCGGAGATTCTGGGTTTAAACAACAGTTGCGGGTCTACCCCGTCTTACACTATTTCGCCCAACAGACAATGCCCTGCCTGTTTTTTGTAGCCGGATTTTTACATCTCGCGCTTTGATATCCAATCTAGCATCAAGCTGTCCTCAAGGGACGGGGCTTTAAACCCGATTGTTTGGTAAACTGAACTGAATCTAATTTATCTAAATCGTGATTACCCTGCGACAGTCTTTAGCTACGGATAGCCGCACAAGGAAGAGGCAGGGGGGCAGGGGGCTTTCTAGCAGGGGGCAGGGGAGCAAGGGAGAAAGAAGAATTAATTCCCTAATGACTAATGACTATTACCTATTGCCTATTGCCTATTCCCTGTTCCCTGTTCCCTGTTCCCTGTTCCCTGTTCCCTACTTCCTAATGACTAATGACTTTTCCCGCACCCCTATTTCCTAATTTGCTGTCCGAGTATATTGGGGATTTCTGGCTGCTACTCTTTCCATAATGTAATCGTAAACTGCTCTAAAGTTGGGAATAGCACGCATTTCCAACTTATCACCA
The DNA here is from genome assembly GCA_035299225.1 of Nostocaceae cyanobacterium. Taxonomy (GTDB): domain Bacteria; phylum Cyanobacteriota; class Cyanobacteriia; order Cyanobacteriales; family Nostocaceae; genus DATGXB01. Next base: position 22,142 of record DATGXB010000258.1, read on the forward strand.
TTTTTTAAAGTAATCACCATGTCACCCCAAATGCCGATGCCACGGGGAACTTTTACTACTTTCACTATTTCTGAGTAAATGACATCAGAGCGATCGCGTCCCATCCATCCACCCATCACGGAAATTCGGCGGTCTGTAATGCGAAAGCGTAGCCATAAAGCTCTGACTATCGCTCCAATGGTTAACGGTAAACCAACTAAGGTTAGACCAATCAGGATATTGAGAATTAAATCTCCTATGTGGGGACCACCCTCAAAATAAACTTCTTCACGAATGCCCATGAAATACCTCAGTTTGTGCCAACAACTGCTCTAATTCTTGCAGAAATTGTTGGCTTCCGCACTTAGATTCTGCTGCTGTTGGTTTCACAATGATCACTAGCCTCCACCCTGGAGCTAATTTTGGTAATAATTCATGTAAGGCTGCTGTTATTTGACGTTTAAGTTTATTGCGAACTACTGCTCGCTTGCTGACTTTAGTGCTAACGGAAATACCAATTTTTGTACTGACAATATTGGTGTTGTTGGTGGCAGTGTCCAAAGAAGGTATTTTAGGACTTAAGGGTTTTAAAGCTCTCAATGTGAAATGAGAACTATGTCGCCGAATCCCTTCCCGGAAAACTGCCTGAAAATCGTGACGGGATTTAAGTCGATTTGCCTTCGGCAAAGCCACATCTGCCCTTTGCTTAATGCCTTAAACGCTCAAACGATAACGGCCTCTTTTTCTTCTAGCTCTAATTACGTTTCTACCGTTTGGTGTCCGCATTCTAGCTCGAAATCCAGAGGTTCTCTTTCTCTTCCGACAAGTTCCTCCCAATGTCCGTTGCATACTCTTCTCCTAGCAATCTTTATAAAAAGTCACAATCTGCTATTGTAGCACTTTACAGGAGCTAAACAAGAGGCCAGGAAGAATTGGGTGCAGAGGGGCAGGGGGGCAGGGAGGAAAATAAGAATTAATTCCTAATTACCTGTTGCCTGTTGCCTGTTGCCT
>DATGXB010000259.1:0-13856 GCA_035299225.1 Nostocaceae cyanobacterium
CCCTGCCCCCCTGCCCCTCTGCTGATATCTTCCAAGAATTGTTACACTTTGGGCAACGTGGGCTATTTGCAGGTTATGATTTCCTGCGGATTGTTTTAGATTAGTTGAGAATTTTAATTTTTCCTATTCTTCATTTAATTATGCTATCTCAAACATTAAAATACGCATACTATCCTGGTTGTGTAGCTCAAGGTGCTTGTGGGGAACTGTATTTATCAACCCAAGCCCTCACTAAAGCTTTAGGTATTGAACTGATTGAACTAAAAAAAGCCTCTTGTTGTGGTTCTGGTACTTTTAAGGAAGATTCTCAACTGCTTGAAGATACAGTTAATGCTAGAAATATCGCTTTAGCAGAAGAATTAAATTTACCTCTCCTCACTCATTGCAGCACTTGTCAAGGTGTGATTGGTCATGTAGACGAACGTTTAAAAGAAAGTCAATCTAGTAATCCTGCTTACCTAGAACAAGTGAACGGGTTATTAAAGAAAGAAGGTTGTTTACCTTATCGTGGCAAAACAGAAGTAAAACATTTACTCTATGCCTTAGTTGCAGATTATGGTTTAGAGGAAATTAGCGATCGCGTCACTCGCAAACTAACAAACCTAAAATGTGCCGCTTTCTATGGCTGCTATCTCCTCCGCACTCAAAAAAATTCCATTGATGACCCCTTCAACCCCCAATCAATGGAAAAAGTTTTTCAAGCTGTAGGTGCAACACCTGTTTATTATCGTGGTAGAACTCAATGTTGTGGCTGGCCTCTATCCAGTTATGCCACCAATCAATCTTTTCAAATGGCAGGAAAACACATTCAAGACGCTTTAGAAAATGGCGCTGATTGCATCGTTACACCATGCCCACTATGTCATTTAAACCTAGATTCTCGTCAACCAGAAGTAGAAAAAGTTATTGGTAAAAAACTCAATCTACCAATTTTACACCTACCCCAACTCATCGCCCTAGCATTAGGAATTACACCCAAAGCACTAGGTTTAGAACGTCACATAGTTTCCACAAAACCACTATTAGAAAAATTAGGATTCTAAGGTAAAACGCATGAATTTTACCAGGTAAATATTGCTTAAATAACCCAAATTACTAGTCATCTAGTTGAGGCTAGTAATGGGTAATTAGTAATGGGAGTGATAAAATTACTGTTTTCATCCTGTAAATCCTTAAATCCTGGAAATCCTGATTCAGACATTTCCCCGAAAAAGCAACTTATACCATTTCACCCCTACCTTGATACAAATGATTGTTGTTTAATTCTGTCCCCCCTGCTGCCTATTTGTATCAACCTTAAAATTAAACGGTATTCCGTTAAATATTGTGGGGTGAGCTAGAAAGCTTAACCTCACTTTTTTAGGAAGATAAAAAAGCTTCGTTTTAATTGTTTGGGACATAAAAGTTACAGTTATTTGTATAAACTTATGTAAACATCTATTCATGAATAGCCATATTTGAGCAAACAACCCAGTAACAATACGCCACAAAATATTAACCACATCAGAATTAATCATAATTAGGGATAGTAATGAGTGACATAAAAGATTTATTTTTGCATTCAAAAAAATTATTGCATAAGATGACAAAGCCTTTTTGAGTAATACAATAATAAATTATTAGGCAACTATCATTTAAACTCAAAACGCCTGATAAATGATTACAATCTAGAGGTAAATTAACATGGAAAGCAACAACAGAAAATTCAACAACCAATTAGATATTAGTGAATTGATTGATACAGCCGTTAATAATGCTGTAGTTCGTCGTAACCAAGCAATTGAATCAGAAGATGCAATGTTAGATGTATCTGCTGAAGAAGCCAATAATATTACAGGTGGTGCTTTATCTAAACCAATTATTGCTGGCATGATTTATCCCTATCCACCAACCACAATCGGAATTATTGCTACTGAACCCACACAATATTACGCCTAATTATTCCTTGCACTGGAGTCTAAATTAATGACAGAAATTCCTAGTGATAAAATCCCACTTTGTCCCAGTGCTAGACCAGAATCACCAGATGGTGTTGTTTTTGGAATTATTAGTGGAACTGTAGAAACTCCTCGTGTAGCTTATCTCAAACAACCACAACCTATTACAGAAGAATTAATTGCTAAAGCTAGTCCTGTTACACCAGCAGAAATTTTTCGTACAGCTTCACCCTGTGAGGCTAAAGGTTGTCAACATTTTGACGGTAAAGATTGCCGTTTAGTATCACGAGTAGTTGAAAATCTTCCTTCAGTGGTAGCAGAATTACCTCCTTGTTCCATTCGTCGAGATTGTCGTTGGTGGCAACAAGAAGGAAAAGCTGCTTGTCTGCGTTGTCCGCAAGTAATTACAGATAACTATCAACCATCTGAATTAATGGTTAAAACTGCTGTCCCAACTCCTAAATAAAAAGGAACGGATAAATACAGAATGACTGTTTTAATGAGAATTTTATAAGCAGTCAATCTGTTTTTTGTTGCACAAAGTTTTCTAATTGATTACTAATTTATAGAAATTATGTCACTAGCAAATGTCAAAGCCTTCTATGAAAGAATGGCTAATGATGAAAGTTTTCGCAATCAAATTCAAAATGCTAAAAGTAAAGTTGAATGTAGCCAAATAGTGAAAGCGGCGGGTTATCACTTTACTCAACAAGAATACGAAGAATTTACTGCTGATTTGTTGGAGTCAGCCAATATAGAAAATGGCGAACTTCAAGACTTAGAAGCGAAAGAACTAGAAGCAGTCATAGGTGGAGCAAGTTCACTAATTAAAGTGATCACTTCTATGCAGCAACCCTATGGAGTTGTTGACTTACCATAATCAATAAATTTAGTATGTGTAGGGTGGGTATTTTCGGCAAAATCCTGAATAGAAGCGAAAAATTGTAGGAAATGCCCACCTACGGATTTTTAAAAAATCAAATAGGAATCCTATGGTTAGGAAAAATGTCTGAATCAGAATGTCCAGGATTTAAGGATTTACAGGATGAAAACAGGAATTTTATCACCCATTACCGATTACCCATTATCAGCATCAACTAGATAACTATTAATTTGGGTTATTTTATTTTTTAAATTAAAAAGATTAAACTTATACAAGTGAAATTCAATATTTTTTTACACTTAAATAAAATTAGGGACATAAATGTTTTATTTTTATCTAAATAACATAGGCTTTTATCTTAAACATTTTGCATAATATTCAAACTGGAATGCTGTAATAAATACAGTAAATCGAATATTCATGTATTACTCAAGAAAAATTAGGAGACGATTATGTCTATAGAACACGTAAAAGCTTTTTATAACCGCCTAACTAATGATGCAGATTTTCGCACTCAAATCCAAAACGCAAGCAGTAAAGAAGAGTGTAGCCAAATAGTCCAAGCGGCTGGTTATTATTTCACTCAAGAAGAGTTGGAAGGACACACCGCAGAATTATTAGAATCTGAGGAAGCTGAAACGCAACTCCAAGACTTAGGTGAAAAAGAATTGGCTGCTGTTTTTGGTGGGGCAATCTTTCCCGGATATCAGCTATTATATGGTGTTATCCGTCCTTGGTGGTTATCTTAGTTTTTCTATAGTCTTGGATTATCAAACCTGAATTAGTACGCTTTTGTCTGGGGATGGATACTTTGTTCTGTCCCTTTAATTATCAGTAAATCAATGATGGAAAAATTAGAAAATAGAGGTGGGCATTTCCTACAATTTTCCGCTTCTATTCAATGTTTTACTAAAAAATGCCCACCCTACACATACTTAGTGGACATTTTCAGCATAATTCGCTGCTATTAAAAATTTTATCTATAAATGCCCAACCTACAAGTATTTGAATTATCAGTCAATAAATGATGCAGAAGTGAGCAAATATATTGTTAAAAAATTAGGGACATAAATGTTTTACTTTTATCCAAATAACATGATTTCTAAATTAAATATTTTGCATAAAATTGAATCTCAATACCTGTAAATAAATCAAAAACTTGGAGAAATTATGTCTATAGAACACGTTAAAGCTTTCTATAACCGTCTAGCTAACGATGAAGATTTCCGCACTCAAATGCAAAACGTTAGTAGTAGAGAGGAAGGCATTCAAATTGTGCAGGCGGCTGGTTATGATTTTACTCAAGCAGAATTAGAAGACTATACAGCTGAGTTATTAGAATCAGCCGAAGCTGAAAATGAATTGCAAGATTTAGGTGAAAGAGAACTAGCAGGCGTTTTTGGTGGTGCTACAGTCCGTCCCTTGTATGGTCTTTCCTGGCCATGGTGGCCAATTCAAGTTCAACCTTTGTATGGTGTTGTTCAACCTTTATATGGTGTTGTTAACAGCGAGCTAGAGTAATTTTAAAGATTCACTTTTTAGGGATAGATAACTGTTTGTCTGTCCCTTCATAACATAGCTAAATATTTGGGAGTATTAAAAATGGGTTATCGCCGTATTAGTTATGCAGTTTGGGAAATTACACTTAAATGTAATCTAGCTTGTCAACATTGCGGTTCTCGTGCAGGACACACCAGATCCCATGAATTAACTACAGCAGAAGCGCTAGATTTAGTTAAACAAATGGCGGATGTAGGGATTACAGAGGTTACTATTATTGGTGGTGAGGCTTTTTTGCGTCCTGATTGGTTAGAAATTGCCCAAGCAATCACCAAAGCGGGGATGCTTTGTGGTATGACTACTGGCGGTTTTGGTATTACTTTAGATACAGCCAAGCAGATGAGAGATGCGGGAATTCGCGTAGTTTCCGTTTCTGTGGATGGTTTAGAAGCAACTCACGATCGCCTGCGGGGTAAACCAGGTTCTTGGCAATGGGCATTTAAAACCATGTCTAACCTCAAAGCTGCGGGAATCAATTTTGGTTGTAATACCCAAATTAACCGCCTATCAGCACCAGAATTTCCCCAAATTTATGAGCGTATCCGTGATGCGGGGGCATTTGCTTGGCAGATTCAGCTAACTGTACCGATGGGAAATGCGGCGGATAACAGTGATATTTTGTTACAACCTTCAGAACTGCTGGATGTCTACCCGATGGTTGCCCGTGTAGCTCAAAAAGCTGAACAAGATGGGGTGTTAAGAGTCCAACCAGGGAATAATATTGGCTACTATGGACCCTATGAACGGCTGTTGCGTGGTGGTGATGCTTGGTCATTTTGGCAGGGATGCAATGCGGGATTAGCGGCTTTAGGGATAGAAGCTGATGGTGCCATCAAAGGCTGTCCTTCATTACCCACAACTGCCTATACTGGGGGAAATATACGCGATCGCTCATTACGGGAAATTATCGAAGAAGCGGAAGAACTACGTTTTAATATTGGTGCTGGCACTCCTAAAGGTACACAACATCTTTGGGGTTTTTGCAAAACTTGTGAATTTGCCGAACTGTGTCGGGGTGGTTGTAGTTGGACTGCTCATGTTTTCTTTGATAAAAGAGGCAATAATCCCTACTGCCATCATCGGGCTTTAACTCAAGAAAAACAAGGAATTAGAGAACGTGTATTTCTCCAACGCCAAGCAAATGGTACACCTTTTGATAATGGTGAATTTGCTTTAGTGGAAGAACCAATTAATGCACCTTGGCCAGAAAATGATCCTCTACACTTCACTGCTGATAAAATTCAATGGCCAGCCGATTGGGAAATAGATAATTTATTACCTTCTTTAGTTACTGCCTAATAAAAAGCTGGTTGTAAATTTCGTTTTTAATCTTAATTATGACTGAAAAAATGGAAAATTTAGATTTATCTGTACCACAGTCCTCCAATCAATCAGAATCGGAAACTACTTTGTTACCGCGTTCTGGTTGGAATAATCAAGTAAGTTATTTACGGGCTTTGTTTAGAGCGAAAAAAGCTTTAGATCGGATTGAAAAAGAAGCAGGTATCGAGAGAAATAATAACTCCTAACTTGGTTAAGTGTGACTTTATTTGATTTAGCTGAATTGGGTTGATTTCTTTTCTTCGTTGTGAGAGCGATAAAATTAAGTAATACATTTAGACTTAGGCGATCGCAATGGCCACCCAAACCCGTGAAGCTAAATCAATCAATGAACTGGTTATCACCTGGGAAGCGTTACCTGACGATTTTCAACTAGAGGATGAACCAGTGGAAAACACAAGTCAACCAATTTTAGCTGGAGCTTTACGTGAGAGTCTAGAAATCAGTGGATTTATCCAACCCCAAACGTTGATAGCCTCAAATTTTGGATTATGTGCCACTGTGAACGGACAATTAATTCTTAAAGCACCAGATTGGGTTTATATTCCATCGGTTCATCAAGTTGTAGACATTCGCAAAAGTTATACACCTAATTTAGAAGGTGATAACCCGTTAATTGTCATGGAATTTTTGTCTGATCAGGAAAAAGAGGAATATTCACACAAGCGCACATATCCGCCAGGAAAATGGTTTTTTTATGAGCAAATCTTACAAATTCCCCTCTATGTGATTTTTGATCCAGATGGTGGTTTATTAGAATTTTATCACCTGGAAAATAGCCACTATGAGTTAAAACAACCAGATGAAAATGGTCGTCATTGGATTGAAGAAATGGGCTTATTTTTGGGAACTTGGCAAGGTACAAAAGAAGGCAGAACAGGTTATTGGTTACGCTGGTGGGATAAAGCTGGTAATTTGTTACCTTGGGCTGTGGAACAGATAGAACAAGAACGTCAACGCACAGAAAAAGAACGTCGAGAAAAAGAACGACTGATTGCTTATTTACAATCTCAGGGCATTGACCCAAATAATTTGCCATCTTTTGAGTAAAAAATTAAAGATAGCTATTCTTGTTTTAGTCAAGCTGGGTTTAATATTCAGCTGACTAAATTTATTTATTTAACAAGTTTTCTTGAATGCTAATTTTGAGGATCTTAGTAGTTTTAGATTTTGCCTTGAGATGAAAAAAATAGTTTATCATTACTGTAACAATTATGTCCTGAAAAAAATAACCTGAATAGTTGCTAATTCTGCGTGTGAAATGGTAAGATTCCATCTAATAAATGTAAGAGTATTTGTAGGGTGAATATTTTTGAGTAAAACACTGAACAGAAGCGGAAAACTGTAGGAAATGCCCACCTCAGTATTTTTCAAAAATCAAACAGGAATGCTATAGCAAACTAACTAACTGTTAACCCGATTCAGTATTTACTATATGACATTGAGTTTAACTTCCCAAAACATTTTTGATTATTTAGTCCAACAAGGTTTATGTCATCAATCAAAATCAAAGTTGGTTGATATCCAACCAATTGCAGCTAAAAACTTTAACTTACTATTAACCTTTGCTGATGGAAATAAGTTACTGGTTAAGCAAGAAAGACGAAACCAAGAAGGCAAAACTGCTGGAGAATTTTTCACAGAGTGGCGAAATAAAGAATTTTTGCACAGTCTTCCTAATAGTAACTCTTATCAACCTTATTTACCGGAAGTATTACATTTTGACCCAGAAAACTCGATTATTGTCTTTAAATATTTGGATGATTATCGGGATATAATGGATTTTTATACTAAGGAAAATCAATTTCCCTCAGAAATTGCAGCCGCTATTGGTAATTTTTTGGGAACTATCCATCGTGATACATTCAACCAACAAGAATATGAAAAATTTTTATCTTCCCAATCAGATAACCGTAAATTTTCTCAAATATCTGTTTTAATTCAAGGATTAGAACGAATCGAACCAGAAATTTTTGGTCTTGTCCCTAACGAGGGTTTAAAGTTTTTTGCACTGTATCAACGTTATGATAGCTTAGGAAGTGCGATCGCTTCCTTGAGTGATGCTGTTACTCCCTCTTGTTTTACCCATAATGATTTAAAACTTAATAACATTTTATTATCCAATAATTGGCAAAATAGTGATTTTTTCATTCGTTTAATAGACTGGGAACGCGCAGACTGGGGAGATCCAGCTTTTGATTTAGGAACGTTAATTAGTAGCTATCTACAATTATGGTTAGGGAGATTAGTTATTAGTAGTTCTTTGAGTATTGAAGAATCTCTACGTTTAGCAATTACACCTTTAGAACTACTCCAACCTTCAATTACTGCATTAACCCAAGCTTATTTACAAACATTCCCAGAAATATTAAAACATCGTCCTGATTTTATCACCAGAGTTATACAATTCTCAGGATTGGCTTTAATTCAACAAATTCAAGCCATGATTCAATATCAAAAATCTTTTGGTAATACTGGAATTGCCATGTTACAAGTAGCGAAAAGCTTATTATGTCGTCCTGAATCATCACTTCCTACAGTTTTTGGTACGAATATTGATTATTTAACTACAGCCAGTTTCAGGTAAATGAGGTACAAATTTTTGGAACAAATTCTTATACAAAGAGACTTTTGACCCTGTTCCCTGTTCCCTGCTGCAACTCTAAAGTTACCGTTTAAGATTATGCAATTATTAAACTCAAATTCAACTCCAATCAACTCAGATTCACATTTACTCAATATCCTAGAAGATATTGTTACTAATATAGAAATTAACGCAGATTTTTCTATTCATCATCCAAATTACAAACCCCTAGATTTACCAAATGATGTAGTAGAAAGATTTCAGAAAATGCCAAATCAGATGCAGCAAAAATATATGAGTCTGCAACTGCGAAGTTTTATTTATGGTATATATTACAATGCTTCTATGAGAGAATCTTTGGCATTAGATAAAGAGGGAAAAACTTTATCATTAGATTTAGAAAATAACTCGATAATGGGAGTTGATTTAGCATTTTATCAGCAGTTACACGAAAATAATTTTGGACAGGGAAACTTTGATTTTGGTTGGTCTATTATCAAAGAAGAAACTGATGGTAGTTTAGCAGTAACTAAAGGTGGTTTAAGGCTACATATTCAGAGAGATAAACATCTCCACTCTGAAAATAAAGCTGCGGTAATCGGTGATTCCGTAGCTATTTTATTACCTAAAAATCGTGTACAAAATGGGTTTTATGTATCAATTGGTGATGCTGGAATTATGCATTTAGATTATCTTAATGCTAAAGCTATAACTGTACGTATTTATTTTCATTTTACTCCTGAAGGTGCGCTAGGAGTAATGAAAAGTCTAACACAAAATTTCAATGTAAAAAATATTCCCTTCAGTTTTAAAGTTTTGTATAACCCCAAAGAATATAAACGTTATGATTCAGGAGTTTTGTATTTTGACAAAAGAGACTTTGCAGCAGTAAAAGAATTATTACAGATGGTGTATACAGAAAATAAATCAAATTTTTTGCCGGAAATTCCTTTGTTTACAAAACAGCTTGCACCAGGTTTAGGATTAGCAGAAGAACCAGATCAAAAATTTGCTGAAGTAGAAAGTTTTGGTATGAATCGTTGTCAGATTGTCGCTAATGGTTTGTTAGAAGCTTGGTATAAAGGTGATAATTCTACAGAAGGAAAAATGAAAGCTATATTAGCTAGTTTTTCACTCTTAAATATTGATATACACCATCCTTATTTAAACGCTAATTCTGAAAATATCTACCAGTTATTAGACTAAGAAGCTTTAGTTATTGATTAGATAATTTGGCAATCTGAGAATTAACCTGATTTTTTGATTGCATTCTCCTGATGACGGGAATTAAGTAATTAAGCAGAATTAATTAACCAAACTTTTTTCCTGTTGCCTGTTGCCTGACTCCACGTAGGAAATTAATTTTGCACAACTACTTATCAAATAACTAATTTACATTTCCGTAAATTCTATAGTATCAATAAAGTCTAAAATGTCGTTTTTTAATTCTTCGGCTTCTTCTTGATTTGAACCTGGGGTTTCTCCGTCGAAGAAATTGCGCTGACTATTAACAATATATAAAAATTCACCTTTGACAAAGGCTAGTATACCTCTGTAGGCATCTAATCTGATTCCTGTACCGTTATTTTCTTGTTTGGAAATTGTTGAACCTTTAGGCATATCTACTAAAACAAAATAAGCATTTCCTATATCAATATTTAGATATTCTGCATATTTAATATTGGCTGTGGATAAATGATTAAAAATTGCTTGAGGTACATATATATTAAACAAAATAGTCTCTAAATATCTATTACTACCTATTAATTCAATTTCGTCTAATTGTTCTGGAGGAAGTAGATAATAGTCTATTCTGAGAAATGTTCCTAAGTCATCAGAAAAACTTACTGTTCCATCCTGACTGTTAATTCTTCCCCCTTGTTCTATGTCAACTGGAATGAGAACTTGAAAATTTTGCATTGGGGATTCATATATTTTTTCTCCAGATTCTTTGATGATGATGTCGCAGTCATTTTCTGTAGATTCCCCGGTTTCTGTTTCTTGAATAGCGTCAATTATTTCTTCAATAATTTCGTCTGCTTCTTCGGTTTCTAGTTCTAAAGCTGCTTGTAGTTGTTGTAAATAAGGTTGATATTGTGAGGGAATAATCAAATTTTCGTCGTCTAGTAGTAGGATAACTCCAGCTGCAAAAGCATCTAAGACTGTATCAACGGTGAGGCTGGCATTAGCTGTGTTAAATAGGGGGCCTAGTCCTGCTGTTCGAGCGATCGCTATCATTCTATCTATTATTTCTAGCACTTCTTCTTCTGCATACTCAGCAAAAATCTCAAATTCCCACAGGATATACCCTAAACTCTCCACGTCTATCTCTTCTAGGGATGTATCTAAGGTTGTGGTGATTACAGCGATCGCTACTACTGCTTCTTCTGGACTGAGTAATTCTGCTAGTACCTCGTCAGAGTTAAATATTCTATCATACTTTGTCATTTTTTTAGCTCCCATTTATCATTTGTTATTTTTTAGTAGTTAGCGATCGCTGTTTGTCTACAAGACTTAGTTTAGCAATATCAGTAACATATTTTTTAAGTAATTACACTAATTAAATTCAAAATTTAATTCATTAGTTAAAACGTTCAGTAAGAAATAATGGGCTAAAATATACAAAAAATCGCTAAAAATGTCTTTTTACTATCCATTAAATACTTGATCAGGAATTTTGCATCTATTTCTGAAGTTTTACTAAAGTTTCTTCAGTATGAAAAATTGTTGTAGCCTTGTTTTGAAAGTAACTCAATATAAATACTCAATAAAAATAATCATTTGAATATAGGAATAATCAGCATTTAGTAGAATCTTGGCTATGATTTAGTATAGTTAAATACAAAAAATAAATATACCATTAGAATGATGTAATTAAAATTGAAACCATTAGATGAAAATCACTGAAATTTTGAAACGGATAATGTTAACCTTTGATGACGTTATTTATTTTTGATCCCCAAACAGGAAAATATAAATTTAAAATTAAATCAGGGCAAAATATAAATAAGTAAGCTCATAAACTACGCATCTGCTTAGGAGGTCTACTGATGGTTACAGTATCTATGCAAACTGTATCTCAATCTAACAGAGAAAGATCACTCCTCCTCTGGTTTGATGAAGTTGGTATTGCTGATATTTCTTTAGTTGGGGGCAAAAATGCTTCGCTAGGAGAGATGATTCAGCAGCTAACACGAAAAGGTGTAAATGTACCGACAGGCTTTGCTACCACTGCTTATGCTTATCATTATTTCATTCAATCGGCAGGATTAGAAGCGCAATTAAGAGAAATATTTGCTGACTTAGATGTAGAGGATGTAAGAAATTTGCAAGCCAGGGGGCAAAAAGCGCGATCGCTAATTATTAATACTCCCTTTCCCCAAGATTTGCAAAGTGTAATTACTACAGCTTATAAAAATTTGTGCGACCTCTATCATGGTCAAATGGACGTAGCAGTGCGTTCTAGTGCTACTGCGGAAGACCTGCCAGATGCCAGTTTTGCCGGACAGCAAGAAAGTTTCCTCAATATTGTTGGTGTAGACAATGTTTTAGCAGCTTGTCAGCGCTGTTTTGCTTCCTTATTCACAGATCGGGCTATTTCCTATCGGCAAATCAAAGGATTTGATCATTTTGATGTTGCCCTGGCTGTGGGTGTTCAAAAAATGGTACGTTCTGATTTAGCATCATCTGGGGTTATCTTCTCTCTAGATACAGAAACAGGTTTTAAAGATGCCGTCTTAATTACTGCTGCTTATGGGTTAGGTGAAAACATAGTTCAAGGAACAGTCAACCCAGATGAATATTATGTTTTTAAACCTACATTAAAAACAGGTCATAAATCAATCATTGACAAAAAAGTAGGTAGTAAAAAACTCAGATTAATTTATGGTGATAATTCCCAAATCACCCAAAATTTACCAGTTCCCGAAACTGAACAGGTAAAATTTACATTAACTGATAATGAAATCTTAAAACTAGCCAACTGGGCTTGTTTAATTGAAGAACATTATTCCCAAGTTAATCAAACCTATACCCCTATGGATATTGAATGGGCTAAAGACGGCGTAACAAATCAATTATTTGTTGTCCAAGCCCGACCGGAAACAGTACAATCACAAAAAGATGCGAATATAATCCGCAATTATCACCTCTCAAACACCGCAGCAAATTTACCATTAGTCACAGGTCGGGCTGTAGGTGAAGCTATTAGCCAAGGTAAGGTTCATTTAATTCTAGATATTCATGATATTGACCAATTCCAACCCGGGGAAATTTTAGTTACAGAAAGAACTGATCCTGATTGGGAACCAATTATGAAACGTGCCAGTGCCATTATTACCAACTCCGGTGGTAGAACTTGTCATGCGGCAATTATTGCGCGAGAATTAGGCTTATCGGCGATAGTCGGTTGTGGTAATGCGACGGAAATTTTACAACCAGGTCAAGAGGTGACAGTTTCCTGTGCAGAAGGGGAAGAAGGCAAAGTTTATGAGGGTTTATTACCTTATGAATTAACAGAAATTTCTCTAGATAATTTACCCCAAACCCAAACCAAAATTTTGATGAACGTCGGTAATCCTCAAGAAGCTTTTCGATTATCAGCAATTCCTAATGATGGGGTAGGTTTAGCTAGAACTGAATTTATTATCGCCAATCAAATCCAAATTCACCCGATGGCGTTAATTCATTATGACAAATTAAATGATCATGCTGTCAAAGCAAAAATTGCGGAAGTTACTATTAATTATGACGACAAAAAACATTACTTTGTAGAGAAATTAGCTCAAGGAATAGGAAGAATAGCCGCCGCTTTCTATCCTCATTCAGTAATTGTCAGAATGTCAGATTTTAAAAGTAATGAATACGCCAATCTTTTAGGTGGTAAACAATTTGAACCAACAGAAGAAAATCCGATGTTAGGCTGGAGGGGTGCGTCACGTTATTATGATCCAAATTATCGAGAAGCTTTTGCATTAGAATGTCAAGCGATGAAACAGGTAAGGGAAGAAATGGGTTTAACTAATATTATTCCCATGATTCCTTTTTGCCGCACACCACAAGAGGGCAGATTAGTATTAGCAGAAATGGCCAAAAATGGTTTACAACAAGGGATAAATGGCTTACAAGTTTATGTGATGTGTGAGTTACCCAGTAATGTAATTTTGGCAGAAGAATTTGCAGAGATATTTGACGGCTTTTCTATTGGTTCTAATGATTTAACTCAGTTAATATTAGGAATAGATCGAGATTCGGGGTTAGTAGCACATTTATTTGATGAACGTAGTCAAGCGGTAAAACGGATGATAGAAACAGTAATTGCAGCGGCCAAAAAACATCACCGTAAAATCGGTATTTGTGGCCAAGCACCCAGCGATTACCCTGAATTTGTCCAGTTTTTAGTAAAACAGGGCATTGATTCAATTAGTTTAAATCCCGATTCAGTTTTAAAAACTTTGCTAGAAGTAGCAAAATGCGAAAATCAATAGTAAGAAAAGGGGTAAGGGGTGCTGAGTGCTGAGTAAAAATAATTTATTCCCCCCTGCTCCCTGCT
>DATGXB010000260.1:0-26229 GCA_035299225.1 Nostocaceae cyanobacterium
GGGGGGAAAGAAGAATATAGAAATACTTTTTTTCCTATTGCCTATTGCCTATTCCCTGTTCCCTGTTCCCTATTGCCTATTGCCTGTTCCCTGTTCCCTGTTCCCTGTTCCCTGTTCCCTGATGACTAATGACTGTGGATCACTTTTTCTAAACTTAGGAGTAATTCGTTAACTGTATAAGGCTTGGGTAAAAAGTTAGTAATACCCATTTCCGCGATCGCTTCTAATTTACTATGAGACATTAAGCCGCTACTGGCAATAATTTTGACATCTGGGTTAATTTTTTGCAAAGTGCGGATGGCAGTAGTTCCATCTAGGGATGGTAACATAATATCCATCAACACTGCACCAATCTGATCTGAATGTTTAGCATAAAGTGCGATCGCTTCAATTCCATCATTAGCACTTAATACATGATAGTTATTAGCTTCTAAAGATTGGGTGGTAGTTTCTTGAATCGCAGGTTCATCATCCACCACTAAAATTAACTCTCCTTTACCTACTAATGGTTTCACATTTTCCTGCGTAGCTTTTTCCAAACCTATAACTGCTGGTAAATATACCTTAAATTGTGTTCCTCTACCTACTTCACTATAAACATTCACAAAACCGCCATGACTTTTAATAATTCCCACAACTGTAGAAAGACCTAAACCGGTGCCTTGTCCCACTTCTTTAGTAGTAAAAAAAGGTTCAAAAATCCGGTCAAGAATTTCCCCAGCAATCCCAACGCCTGTATCTGTTACAGTAATCACAATATAAGCACCAGGTTTAGCTTCTAAGTTCATCCGTACATAATTTTCATCAATCACCAAATTTTCCGCAGATATTCGTAAAATTCCCCCATTTGGCATAGCATCACGAGCATTAACACAGAGATTCATTAATACTTGATGCAGTTGGGTACTATCTCCAGACACCATCCATAAATTCTGGGGAATATCTGTAGTAACTTCAATAGATTTAGGAAAAGTTTCTTTTAAAATCTTGACAACTTCCAGAATTAAATGTCTAATTTGTAAAGTGATTGGCTTGCCTTGTACACCCCGCGCAAAAGATAACACTTGTTTAACTAAATCAGACCCCCGTTTAGCATTTATTTCTAAAATTTCTAACATTTGCCGAGTGCGTTCATCAGCAGTGGGAAACTTTAAAGCTAATAATTGTGAACCTGCTAAAATTGGTGTGAGAATATTGTTTAAATCGTGAGCAATTCCACTGGCTAAAGTACCAATACTCTCTAGACGTTGAGTGCGAAATAATTGAGATTCTAAATGTTTTTTATCAGTAATATCTGTGTCAACAGTTAAAATTGATTTTGGTCTACCTTGTTGGTCACAAACTAAACTCCAACGGCTAGAAACTACAATTTCACGACCAGTTTTAGTTAACTTTGTTAACTCACCTTGCCATTGACCTTTACTCAGAACATTTAATAATGCTGTTTCTAATTCTGCTGAAGGTTCACCATGATAAAACATTTCAGTTGCATTTTTACCATTAGCCTCTTGTACAGACCAACCATAAAGATTTTCTGCACCTTTATTCCAAAATAGTATTTGATTATTGAGATCACGGACATAAATAGCATCAGTAGTGATATCTAACAATGCCGCTTGTTCGTGAATTTTGGCCTCTGCTTGTTTATATTCAGTAATATCAACACTAGCGCCAGTTATTCCGACTATTTCTTGTAGCTCATTTCGTAAAGGTTCGACTGTTAAATCATAATATCTAATTCCTTGATGAGTGGTAATAGATACTTCTTCTTTAATACTGATACTTTTATTTAGGACATTGTGTTTAATTTTAGTCAAAAATTGGGCATCTTCGTCAGAAATAATATCTCTATCTTGTTTACCTAACATTTCTTCAGCCGTCAGACCAAGAAAAGGATTATAAACCCAGGTATAACGCAATTCTTTGTCTTGATTGTAAACAAAAATTGGGGAATTTTTCAAAGCTACTCGGAATCTTTCCTCACTTTGTCGTAGTGCTTCTTCTACTCTTTGTCGCTCAATAGCATAACGCATAGAACGCACGAGCAAATCACCGCTAACTTGTCCTTTAACTAAATAATCTTGCGCTCCTTCTTGCATCGCTCGAATTGCTAAATTTTCATCATCTATGCCGGTGAGGACAATAATAGGAGTGGCTTTTGCATGGTGATGTATTTTGACAAAACTGTCCCAACCCTGACTATCTGGTAAAGATAAATCCAGTAAAATTACATCATAATTATGTTTAGCTAAATAATTTAGTGCACTGCTCAATAAATCCACAGGAATTAATTCAACTACAGTTGACATGACATCCTGTAATAATTCTTGCAATAACAAAACATCACCAGGATTATCTTCTACTAACAAAACTTTAATAGTATTTCCTGCCATTATTGTTACTCCGGTGGCAGTTTGACGATGGCAAACCAGAAATTTTCAATTGATTGTACAATTTTAACAAATTGATCAAATTCTACAGGTTTAGTAATATAACAATTAGCTGCTAGGCTATAAGCTTCTATAATATCCTCTTCTGCCTGGGAAGTAGTCAATACCACTACAGGAATACGTTTTAAGTTATCATCCGCTTTAATTTCTGCTAATACTTCCCGACCGTCTTTTTTGGGCAAATTCAAATCTAATAATACAATATCAGGATGAGGCACATTTACATACTGGTCTTGTTTCCGTAAAAAAGCCAGAGCCTCGACTCCATCTTCTACCACACTTAAATTTACAGCAATTTTGCTATCTTCCAAAGCAATACGTGTCAGTTCCGCATCACCAGGATTATCTTCAACTAACAAAACCTCAATTGGCATGATTGCTGATGTCATAAATTAGAAGAAGGTTGATTTGCACTATCTGGTATTGTGAAGTAAAAATTTGAACCTTGATTTACTTGTGACTCAACCCAGATTCGGCCGCCATGACGTTCTATAATTTTTTTACAAACTGCTAAACCGATTCCCGTCCCGGAATATTTACTTCTGCTATGTAAACGCTGAAAAATCAGGAAAACACGATCTTGATACTGGGGTTCTATGCCAATACCATTGTCTTGTACCGAAAACAACCAAGTCTTGCTTGATGTTGTTTCCTCTTCGCTTCTGGTAGCACTAATATGAATTTTTGGTGCTTTTTCTCCATGAAATTTAATTGCGTTGCTAATTAAATTTTGCCATACTTGTGTGAGTTGGGTAGGATCAGCCATGATTTGTGGCAGAGGGTCATAAGTAATAATAGCATTATTTTCTGTGATGGCGATTTGTAAATTAGCGATCGCACTTTCTACACTTGTCTGACAATCAACTAACTGAAATGCTTGTCCTCTGGTACTGACACGAGAATAATTTAATAAATCATTAATCAGTGTTTGCATCCGCAAAGCTCCATCTACAGCATAAGTGATAAACTGATCAGCCTTGGCATCTAATTGATGTTTATACCGACGTTCTAACAATTGTAAATAACTGATTACCATGCGTAATGGTTCTTGTAAATCGTGGGATGCCACAGAAGCAAATTGTTCTAATTCAGCATTAGAGCGAGCTAATTCTTGACGTTGGTGTGTTTCCTGCGCTAACAGTTGTGCTTGGTAAATACCTATACCAATTTGATTGGCTAATTGTTGTAATAATTCCACCTCAAACTGATTCCATTCACGGGAATGTGAGCATTGATGAGCAATTAATAAACCCCAAACGTTCTCCCTGGATAAAATTGGTACAACCAAATTAGCTTTAACTGCAAATCCCTGGAGTAATTCCCGATGACAAGTATCTATATTGGCTTGTTCAACATCAACAATAGCACTGAAACCACCTTGACGATATTTTTCTATGCACTCATCATGAAAATAAGGATCCACAATTTCTTGTCCTAAAATTACTGGCCATCCAGGTAATACAGCCTCTTGTACTACCTTACCTCCTTGATCAGCCACCAGATGAAAAATTAACACTCGATCAGCTTGTAATAATTTTTGTACCTCTTGGACTGCGGTAGGGAGAATTGCTTCTAAATTCAGCGTTTCCCGAATTTTCAGGGTAATTTCTGCAAAAAGTTGCGATCGCCAATTTTGTCGTTTTAGTTCTTCTTCAGATCGTTTCCGTTCTGTAATATCGGTGTGAGAACCCACCATTCGCACCAGTTCCCCAGCTTCATTCCATAAGCCTTGACCCCGATCTAAAATCCATTTATAACTTCCATCTTTACATTTTACACGATGTTCATTCACATAAAATGGTGTCTTTTTAACAAAGTGATCTTGTAAAGCCTCCCACACCAAAGGTAAATCATTTGGGTGAACTAATTTATCCCATTCATCTATATGATTAGCAATGTCATCTTCTACATAACCTAGCATTTCTTTCCATCGAGCCGAAAAAAATACCTCATTAGTTTTGAGATTCCAATCCCAAATTCCATCATTATTTCCCTGTAAAGCTAATTGCCAACGTTGCTCACTTTCTGCCAATGCATCTGCTGTTTTTCTTTTCTCAGTAATGTCTTGAAAATAAACAGATAATCCTTCCTTAGACGGATAAGCATGAACTTGAAAATAAGAATTTAGCGGTGCATAAAATTCTTCAAATTCTATACTTGTATGTTCAAACATCGCTCGCTGATATTCATGCTCAAATTTAGTTCCTATAATTCCCGGAAATATCTGCCAAATATTTTCACCTAAAAGCTGATTGTGTTTTTTTTGTAATAATTTTTCTGCTTGATGATTAACATAAGTAAAACACCAATTTTGATCCAGCGCAAAAAAAGCATCAGTAATACTTTCTAAAATATTCGCAATGTGAATTCTATTGGTTTCAGAAATAATTAGTGCAGTTTGTTTTTGTGTCATTAACTCTTCACTAATACGTGATAAATCTGCTAAACTCCGCCTCAATTCTAATTGATCTATAACTAATTTACTCAGTGCCTTTAGTGCTTGTAATTGTTCAGAATTTAACTCTTTCGGGACTTGATCAATTACACAAAGAGTCCCTAAAATATCACCTTTAGGAGTAATTAAAGGTACACCCGCGTAAAATCTAATATAAGGATAAGAAGTAACTGCCGGATTTTGGGCTAAATTATCATCAGTTAAGGTATCACTAATGACTACCACATCTCTTTTTTGACAACAAAGATAAGATAGACCCACATTTCTGGGTACCTCTGTTAGTTCTAACCCAACTTTTGCTTTAAACCATTGCCGATTTGCATCAATAAAATTAACCAGAGCAATAGGTGTATGACAAATAAATGCTGCTAACTGTGCCAGATTATTGTATGCTGCTTCCGGTTCAGTATCTAAAATTTGATACTGACGCAAAGCTGCTAATCTGTGCGCTTCTTGCTCATGGGAGTTAAATAACATAGAAGCTGCTAAATTTCAAGCTTATAATTTCATTGTAACTATTTTTCAGGAAGGCATGAAAGATTATTATCTGGTTGATAAGAACCTGTCTAAAATTATCTTAAATTACTAGAGGAAGATGGAAATAATTTATACTCCGAGAGAATTAATTGATCTAAAATGGATGAAGCGATCAATTCATAATATAAATTTCATAAAATGTCAACCGTATAAAGATAAGATTCAACTGTAATAATAGTATTATAGCTACAGAAATAAATATTAAATAGTCATCATACCTAAGAATAGACTCTTAAAGCAAAACCCTTCTCCTTGCCCCTCTCCAAATTATGAATTAAAAATATTTAACCAATTAATTTCAGAGTAATCTCTGCAAATAGCAGGCATATTATGTTAAGTTGGGAATACTGAGCTTACTGACCTTATCCATGCCTCGTAAAACTGTATCTGCATCTCCTAAACAATCAGCCGCTCTGTCACTTTCAGACCTACATATTCATCTAGAAGTCCTAGAAAAAGAACATCAGTCCCTGCTGAAAAATATTAAGAAAAAGCGGACAGAACTGAATAACTTTGTCGAAAAAATGCGGACATTGGCTACAGATATCTTTCATAGAGTTAGCCCAAAACTAAAAGAAATGGTAGAGCTTGATCAAGAAATCCATAGTTTGTTCGCAGAGATTTTTACGACTAGAAAATTTGGTAAACAAAGCAAAAAGAATATTGAAGGAATTTATTACCAGCTACAATTAAGCGGCATCATCAGCCCTAAATCCCATCGGGAAGACCAAGATACTGAATTAGATGAATTATTTGAGGATTTACCACCCCGCAATCATGATGAACAAGAACATCATGGATTTCACCAACAACAGCAGGATCTAGAATCTGCAACTAGACCAAAAAATGATGAATCCCGCAAAATTCGACAAACATTTCTCCAACTAGCAGAAATATTTCATCCTGATAAAGTCAAAGACAATGAAACGCAAAAATCTCATACAGAAATTATGAAGGAAATTAATAAAGCTTATCAAGAAGGGGATTTAGCAAGGCTTTTAGAAATAGAACGTCAATATCAGGTAGGGGAATCAATAGATATCAGTAGCGAAAATGATTTACAGCGCAAATGCAAGAAATTAGAGCAGCAAAATGAAATTCTAAAAAATCAATATGAGAATTTAAAACAGGAATTACGTTTAGCTAAAAATACTCCAGAAGGAGCAATGGTTTCTGATGCGCGTAAAGCTAGTAAAGAAGGTATTGATTATATTGGTTTAATGTTAAAAACTGTAGAATCTCAAGTAGAAGTCATCGCAGAAATTCGTAATTTTGTCAAAGACTTTAGAGACAAAAAAATTACCATTCAAGAATTTACTGCTGGTCCAGCAATCCTTAAGAGTTTGAGTAGAAAGTTAATGGAAGATATGCTAGAGGAATTATCAGAAGAACTAGATGGAGTAATATTTTTCTAACAATTTTATTACGATGCGTTAGCCTTTGATCTAACCCATCGTAATAGATCCACACAACCCAGTTAAACAGAAACTAAAACCTTTGTCCGCATTTTTTCCACTAACTGATGTAAATTACCTGTATTCAATCGGTAACTTAAAGGATGGGCAATTAATCTGGCTGTACTATCATATAAAGTTGCAATTTCTACTAAACCATTTTCTCGTAGAGTCCGCCCTGTGGAAACTAAATCTACAATGGCTTCTGACATTCCTGTAATTGGGCCAAGTTCCACAGAACCATATAAAGGCACAATTTCCACAGGTAAATCTAAACTTTGGAAATAGTCTCTAGCACAGTTAACATATTTAGAAGCGACTCGGCCATGAGCAGGTAAATCTATTGGTGACTTATAAGGACTAGAAGCTTGGACTGCTACCGACATCCGACAATAGCCAAATTGCAAATCTACTAATTGTGCAACTTGTGGTTTCTTCTCTCGTAGCACATCATAGCCCACGATTCCCAATTGTGCCTGACCATATTCTACATACACAGGGACATCTTGTGCCCTTACTAGTAAACCTTTGGCTTGTCCACTAGCATCAGGAATTTGTAATTGGCGATTTCCCGAATCTAAAAAAGCACTAAAATCTAAGCCCACAGCTTGCAGTAGGCTGATGCTATGTTTAAGTAGTTCCCCTTTTGGTAGTGCAACAGTCAGCATTATTTTTTCGGTATCATTGGCACGTTAGCGATTAATTATATATTGAAAATATCGCTTTATGTTAACTGTCAAGTAGGATGAAAATATTATTAGTTGATGACGAAATTGAACTGACAAATCCTTTAAGTCGTGTGTTAACTCGTGAAGGTTACGTAGTAGATACAACTTACGACGGGACAAGTGGTAGCGCAATGGCACAAACTAGAAATTATGATTTACTTATTTTAGATTGGATGCTACCTGGAAAAACAGGTTTAGAGATTTGCCAAGAGTTACGACGACAAGGTAAAACAACACCTGTATTATTTCTCACGGCGAAAGATACTTTAGACGATCGCGTGACTGGTTTGGATGCCGGTGCAGATGATTATTTAGTTAAACCGTTTGAATTACGGGAATTATTAGCCAGAGTCCGTGCTTTACTGCGTCGTGCTGCTACAGAATCTTTCCCAACTCCACAAGGTAGATTAGTAGTAGCGGATCTAGAATTAGATATTGACAACCAACTCGCCTACCGTCAAGGCAGAGTAATAGAATTATCCCACAAAGAATGTCATTTGCTGCAATATTTTATGGAAAACACAGGCCAACTCCTAACGCATACCCAAATCTTACAAAATCTTTGGCCAGAAGAGGAGCAACCTGCTAGTAATGTCATTGCTGCCTTAATTCGTCTCCTGCGTCGTAAGGTGGAAGTAGGTCAAGAAACTCAATTAATACATACTGTGTATGGTAAAGGTTATCGCTTTGGCACGGGAAAGGAAAATTAAAGCAAATGCAGAAATCAACAACCAGAAATTTGACTATTTCCTGTAATTAAGACTATTTTAATTCACAGCAACTTGTTCTTGAATTCCAGAATTACTATTCTTTTTCCCTTTTTCTTGCTTGATTTTCTGTATAACTTTGCTGTATACAGATAAATCTACAGGCTTCATCATTTGATTAAAATTTTCCCAGACAGCAAGCTGATTATTTCCAGAAATATCTTTTAGCAGTTGATAAACATAACGCAAAGAAAAGGAAGAGACGCAAGTTCCTTGGTTGGGAATAAACCCTAGATTAGCTTTCATTGCCTCTAATTCTGCGGTAATTTCCTGCTCCATTTCTATCGGTGAGGGTAATGATAGATTTCCTCGTATATACTCTACTAACCACCAAGCGGAAATTTCTACTGTTAAAAGATTAAAGAAGTTGACGTTATAACCCACAAAACCCATCTGTGGAACATTGGGGGGGATAAGATAACGGTACAAGTGAAAATTTCCTTCTCCGTCTATGATCAATTGACGAAATTTTGCTTCTAAAAAGGGCAGTTCTAACTGAAACCCAGTGCCAAAAATTACTACATCTGCCTCTAATTGTTCACCATTGGCTAAACTTACACCATGAGGAGTGAAGTTAGAGATCCTAGTCTTTTTAGTCTGAATTTTGCCAGAGTCTATGTATTGGAAAAAACCTTCAGGAGCTACAACTAAGTTACAGTCAATTTGATTCAGTGATTTACTGGGTAAAAATCCCCTACTATCTAGTTTCAGCTGCAAACGTAAAAACATCTCAACTGTGCGCCAAAATAACCACACTAATGGTTTGCCAAAGGAATGGAGTATTTTTTCAAATCCCATCATCTGACGATAGGGAAGCCAAGCCTCTGCGGAACGAGTTAATAATATGTGTTTTAAATTAACGAAACCAAAGAAAAATCTGGGAACTATCCACTTAGGTTCACGGTAAACAAGAGTGCATTCTTTAGCTGTCTTAGCTGCTAAAGTTGCTAGATCACAAGCAGATTTACCACTACCTAACACTACTACCCGCTTTCCTTTAATGATTGAGATGTCATTACACTGGGTAGAATGTAGTACCTGTCCACCAGATGCCATGAACTCTTCTAAACCAAGCAATGAGGGTATATTTTGGGAGCTACATTGACCATTACAGACAACAACAAAATCAAATTCGTAGGTTTTGATTTTTGTATCGTTACTATTAGCATCCTTCTCCTTGATGCTAACTAACCATCCTGAATTAAATCCAGGGTTTTTTGCCACATCAATTACTTCTGTTTGGAATTTAATTTTCCCTATGACTCCAAAATCTTGGGCATAGGAGTAGAGATAATTTCTCACTTCTTCTCCTGTAGGCCACTCTGGATAGGATTTGGGCATGGGATAATCAGAAAAACGGTAGGTGTCACGAGTATTTTGAAGAGTAACTTCTGGGTAAGAGCAGGATTTTTCCCAAACACCTCCTAAACCTGGCTTTTTTTCAAAGACTGTGACATCATAACCTTCTTCTAAAAAGGTTTTTGCTGTTACTAAGCCACTGACACCAGCACCAATCACACAAATGTTTTTTATTTGCATATTTTTTCAGCAAATTTACTTAAGCACAAATGATTTTTGCTCTTAATGATAAGAGTTTCACAGTTACATCGCAATTTTGAAGGTGAATCAAATGTTGCTGATATTTATATATAGTATAGAAGCTCACTAGTTAATTGGTCAACTAAATTTAAAGTTTAGGTAAAAATTTTTTCTTATTATTGCTATAGATTTAATTATGTGTTATGTGCCTACGGTTTTTCGTAAAATACTGATTATGATAGATGTTTTAATTCAATATTGCTGTTCAAAACTTGATTAATCAGTAATATCAACAGCATAAAGCTATATCATTTCTTTATATTTGTTAAGTACAATTACAGTTAAAAATACAAAAAAGGTTAAGACTATTAAGACTTAACCGTACTGAATTGCATCTAAATTGACAAGTTAAAATTTTCAGAATTTCAGTAAGCTAGGTCAAATCGGCAATTAACTGTTCAACTCTAGCTTTAACCTCATCTCTCACACGACGAAAGATATCAATAGATTCACCTTCAGGATCATCAAGTTGCCAATCTGCAAAGACTTCTCTTAAAACCCACGCTTCTGGTAAATTGACACCGCAACCACACAAAGAAATCACAGCATCATAATCTTCAGGATTAAATTCAGTTAAAGCTTTTGAGGTCTGCTTGCTAATGTCAATGCCAATTTCAGCCATTACTTGTACTGTGATGGGGTCTACTTGACTGGATGCTAAACCCGAACTATCCACAGCAATTTTACCTGCTCCTAGAGTTTTAGCAAAACCTTCCGCCATTTGAGAACGGCGGGAATTTTTCTTGCACACAAACATTACTTTTTTCATGGTCTGGATGATTGATGAATAGGTTGAGAGGAGAAAACTTTTATAGGTGCAAAGCTTGATTAGCTTTTTCTTTGCGTTCGCTGTAACGGTTGGTTAAGTAATCTACTTGTTCTCGCAGCAGCAAGGTAAATTTATACAACTCTTCCATTACGTCAATAACGCGATCGCGGTAAGATGAATCTTTCATCGTCCCATCTTCATTAAACTCCTGATAAGCTTTAGCAACAGAAGACTGATTAGGAATGGTAAACATCCGCATCCAACGACCTAAAATCCGCATATTATTCACAGCATTAAAAGATTGTGAACCGCCAGATACTTGCATAACTGCCAAAGTTCTACCTTGGGTGGGTCTAACTGCACCTAAACTTAAAGGAATCCAATCAATTTGGTTTTTCAAAATTCCAGTCAGATTACCGTGCATTTCTGGGGAAGACCAAACTTGACCTTCAGACCACATACTTAATTGCCGTAATTCTTGTACTTGAGGATGTGTATCGGGGACACTGCCATAAATTGGTAATTCATGGGGATGAAAAAATTTAACTTCTGCACCAAATCCCTCAATAATTCTGGCGGCTTCTTCTGCTAATAAACGACTGTAAGAACGCTCTCGCAGAGAACCATATAAAAATAATATTCTTGGTGGATGTTGAAAAGAAGTCATAATAAATTTTAACTCACAATTGCTATAAATTTAACTTTTTTTAGCAAGTAATAAATAAACTATTCCTGCTAACTGCGCTCCCAAAATTGGTGCTATCCAATAAACCCAATGATGCTGCCAAATTCCCCCAACTAAAGCAGGAGCAAAAGAACGAGCAGGGTTCATACTTGCGCCGGTAATTGGTCCCATAAATGCTGCTTCTAGTCCTACGGTTAAACCTATGGCTAATCCAGCAAAACCATTAGGTGCATTACGATCTAAGGCTGAACCAAATATTACTAACATTAAAATAAAAGTAAGTAGAAATTCTAAAAATAGAGCTTGCTGCCAGTTATCATTTAATGGTAATGTTGCACCCAAATTAGCAACTTTCCCTAAACTTATAATTAGACAACCTGAAGCGGCAATCGCTCCGAAGAGTTGTGCTAAAATATATGGTAATAACCGATTTTTGGGAAAAAACCCAGCTGTCCATAATGCCAATGATACGGCAGGGTTAAGATGAGCACCGCTAATATGACCCAAGGTGTAAATTAAAGCAGTTACAACGGCACCAAAGACAAAACTAATACCTAAATGGGTGATGGCATTTTGACTAATATGATTCACCATTACCGCACCAGTACCAGCAAATACTAAAATAAAAGTGCCGATCGCTTCTGCTAAAACTTCCCGCTTGAGTGTCCAAACTTGTCTAACTGATAATTTCATCAATTTACAACTACTTTTGTTTTCGTAAAAATTACTTAATAGTTAAATCAAATGCAGCTTGCTGTTAAAGCTAACATCTCCATAAACACATTTATCTCTTATGTTTTAGGTCTTACTTTGACTTACTTATAGCGATGAGTGTCATAATTCCCATGAAAACTGATGTTCTGGAAATTTATACCGTTTCACCCCTATAATGATACAGATACACCGGAGAGGGTTGAGCATTGCTAAACCCCTACAATAAATTCATAAGTATCAGAATTTTCATGAATTGGTATTATGTGTATTGATGTCATTTCAAGAAAAGTTGATATGACAATTAAAAATATATCACAATAAACAGAATATATCAAAAAAAATTGATTAATAAAATTTTCTCTGCCCGTCAGCAATCAGGAGGGGTCTGGACAAGAATTAGCGGGAATAATAGAATTAAAGTGTTTAAAATCTGATAAGTACCTTTCTAAAGCAGTAAATTGAGGCAGGTTGAGGCTGTAATATATCCAACGTCCTTCTTGACGTGAATTAACTAATTTTGCTTCTTTCAAGGTTTTGAGATGAAAAGAAAGTTTAGACTGACTGACATCTAAATGATTACAGAGGTCACATACACATAATTCCCGTTGGCGTAAAAGTTCGATCACACTGATTCTGATAGGGTCAGAAAGGGCATGAAAGCCCATAACTATAACTGGGGATGAATCAACTACTTCCATTCTGATGTTGCTGCAACAGCTTCTAATTGATAGCGAATGCCAGCTTGTTGAAATCTATCTAAAGCTTCGCCTAAGCGATCGCAATCAGCAATCAGACTAATTCGCACATACCCTTCACCACCGACACCAAAGGCGTTTCCGGGAGTGACAACCACACCTGTTTGCTGTAATACGTGCAAGGCAAAGTCTGTAGAAGTCATACCAACAGGGCATTTTATCCATAAATACATTGTGGCTTTAGTTTTGGGAATTTGCCAACCTAATTTTTCTAAACCCTGAATCAGAAAATCCCGACGGGTGCGGTAGCGTTGTTGTACTTCATGCAAATACACGTCCGGGAGTTGTAGGGCTGTTTCCGCAGCAGTTTGTAAAGCGGCAAAAATCCCATAGTCCAGGTTGGTTTTTAATGTCCGCAAGCCTTGAATAATATGGCGATTACCCACTACAAACCCCACACGCCAACCTGCCATGTTATAGGTTTTAGACATGGTATGAAATTCTACACCAATATCTTTTGCGCCGGGAATTTCTAATAAGCTGGTAGGTTGATAACCATCAAAAGCTAGTTCGGCATAGCATAAATCATGAACTAGGAGAATTTCATATTTTTTAGCAAAAGCCACGATTTCTTCAAAAAATTCCCTTGGGGCGGTGGCGGCGGTAGGATTGCTGGGATAATTGAAATAGAGGATTTTAGCTTTTTGGGCGACTTCTTCGGGAATTGCCGATAAATCAATTAACCAGTTATTTTCTTCTTTTAAAATTAAGCTGTGAATTACACCGCCAGCAATAACGGGCCCGCGAAAATGCACAGGATAAGCGGGAGAGGGGACTAAGACTACATCACCAGGATTAATATAGGCGATCGCTAAATGTCCTAAACCTTCCTTAGAACCCAGCAGGGGTAAGGCTTCACTATCAGGATCTAATACCACTCCATAACGGCGATAATACCAACTAGCGATCGCTTGGCGAAAACTAGCTGTGCCTTCAAAGGGTGGATAACCGTGATTAGCTGGGTTTTGTAAAGCTGCCACTGCGGCTTCTACCACTGGTGCGGGGGTGGGTCCATCGGGGTTTCCCATACCCAAATCAATTAAATCTAAGCCTTGTTCTCTAGCTTTAGCCTTTAATTCATCGAGACGGGCAAATACATAAGGCGGTAATTTCTGGATGCGGTCGGCGGGATTAATCCAACTTAAACTCATTCTATAACCTCACTTATTGCCTTAGTAGAAACACGATAACCAGCATTTACCTCTCGATGATCTGTAGGTGCGGTAGTAGAAACCATCGCCGCCATTAACTGCTCTAATGGTACTGAAAAGGGTAGCCGATGAATATCAGAATTAGGGATTAAGGCAATTTCCGCAGCTGTTTGTAATTCCGCTAAAGTGATTTTACCCAAACCCAAATCTGCTAATTTTTGGGGTAATCCAATCTCTGCATAAAACTTGAGTAATTGTTGCCTAGCTGCTGTAGCCAGTTGATTGCCCATAATAATTTCTTCTAAGCGCAACTGGACTAAAATCCCATAAGCCACCTTTTCCCCGTGAATGCTACCATGTCCACAAATGTGTGTTAACCCATTATGTACAGCATGGGCGGCTACAGTCCGACATTGAGCCCCACCTAAACCACCAATCACTCCAGCCATTAATACGGTAGCATCTACCACTTCCCGCCAAACTTCACTACCTGGGGTTTGCAGTGCGAGGGCTGATTTTTGCAGGAGGATATCACGTAAAACCCTAGCTTGCTGAACTGCGGCGATAATTAGGGTATCTTGTAAATGACCACTGCTGACAGATGCTTCATACCATTTAGCGATCGCATCCCCAATTCCCGCTACTAAAGTATGTATTGGTGCCGTGAGAATCAAATCATAATCTAAAATCAGCAAATCAGGACAACGGGACAAAGCCACATCATACAAAAATGCCCCTGTTTCCGAATAGACATTAGATAAAGCTGTCCAAGCCGCACAGGTAGCCGCAGAAGTAGGAACTGTCACCACAGGTAAACTTAATTGGTAAGCGATTAACTTGGCTGTATCCAGTGCCTTACCACCACCTACACCAATAATCACATCTGCTTTATGTTCCTTAGCTGCCTTGCGTAAAGATTTCAAACTAGCTTCAGCACAATCAGCACCATAGTCAGCCACAGCTACATCTAATTTTTGATCTGCCAATAGCGGCTTTAAACTTTCTTGACAGATTTTAATTGTATGCTTACCTGTAATAATTAGGGGGCAAGTACCTAAACCTGCAATTTCGCTGACGGCTGAGGATAAAACCCCCACACCGCGAATTACCTTAGCTGGGGCAATTGTGAGGGTTAAAAAGCAATTAGAACTTTGATTAAGCATCATAACTATTTTTACACACCTTGATACTTCGTTTAGTCAAAAAGACGGGTTTTTGCTAAATTATAGTAACTATAACTTTGCTGTTGTCGGGGGCAATTACTAGCATGACTGGAGTTAAGAATGCTCATTAGCAGAAATTAACGAAGTATCAAAGTTGGAAATTACGGATATTTAACTAAAAGATTACCATTTTACAGATATTCAGAAAAAGTTATCAAGAGGGATATAAGCTGAGAAATCAGGAACTATGCCTAATTACTTGACTTTAGTCCAGGTCAGCTTACTACCAAACTTGTTTACAGGGGTAAAATTTCTGAATTACAAATATCTTAATCTAAAATTAAACTGTATTGTATCGTGAGCGACAAATTTTTTTTGTCATAATGTTAACCACAATTAAAAAAATCAATAGGAGGCAGGAGGCAAAAGGCAGGAGGCAGGAGGAATAAATAATTATTGCCTCATTTCCCTCATCCCCCTACCTACCCTGCCTTCAGAAAATCCAGCTTCATGGGAAGCTAGGATAATTTAGGCTGTGGGTTGTTTTGGTAGTTGAGCGAACTTGTCGAAATAAATTTCTACGGACATTTGTGGGTCTTCACGGGAGGCAAGCGATCGCTTCACCTGACCCAAGTATAATGGTACAGATAGCCCCCGCTCTGGGTGTAAAACTGTCCGAGCGCGAACCGTCATTGCATTGTCACCTTTCGTACCTAAGCGACCGTAAGAATACAGATTGCTTGCCGCTTGCAGTAAAGTCGCCTCTAAAGCTTCTGGAGTAATATCTGGCTTAACAGCAATTACAGTTTGAGTAGAACCATTATCATAAACCAAGGTATATTTAGCAGCACCAGGGATAACCGTGCGAGTTAAAGGAACTAGAGAAAGCGCAAATAAACCAAATGTCAGCACCAGCATAAAGCCAGTTGTACCCACCAGCCGAAAGCGGATACCCCAAGTCAGAATAAAAGCTAAAATTGTTAAAACTGCAAATGCTACAGTGATAATACCCGACCACTGAGCATATTGTAAAAAGTCAGCTGTTGAGAACATAAATTTGGCTATGGAGGTGTTTTCATCACAACATCACCATTTTACCGAGTGCTGACAGCTTAGATCATTTTAGATTTTGGATTTTGATAAATAAACCAAATTTGAGTATTGCTGCCCTAAAGCTATAATATTACAAACATTTTAAGTGATCAGTCAGAATAAATTACGAAAATTCTTTTTATATTCCCTGTTCCCTTGCTGCACAAAGGGATTTAATTTCTCACAATTAATCATGAAATAAAAATATATAAAATTGCTCCCCAACCATTAAATTAGGGAGCAAAAATATTGACTAAATAGAGATTTAGAGAATTACAGGGCTATATGGTGATAAAGGAGAGTATGTTGCTTGATATGGAAGAGTGGTATAAGGGTAGATAACTCTACCACCCATAGCACCTTTTAACTCATCTTCGCTTAAATCATTCAGAAAAGTTTCAGCATCAGCAAACAATTCTGCACCTGTAACTTGCAATTCATTAATTTTCAGCTTTGCCATGATTTTTACTCCAAAATTCATCTAAGTTTGTAATAGAAACCAATTCGGTGATTTCTAGAATTAGTTTAATCAAAACTTCTTTTACTTGTCAGAAAATTACCTAAATAATTTGGACGGAAAGTGAACATTTATGTCCCTTTTTAATTCTGAACCTCAATTTCGTTTCAGCTAAAACAACGAGGAATTTGATTTTCGGGATTTCCATAATAATTGATAATTTCATGAGTCCGCTTAACCAAGGACTCCATTAAAACAGCCATATTCTTTTGCACTACTAATTGTTCTGCTGGTGAAACATAAGGAATTTCTGAAAATAGCACTCTGGTGATATCTTCATGTTCACCCTCTTCGTTAATTCCTGCGTGTAGTAACATAGGTTTATAAAAACCAGCAGGTAATCCTTTTTGCTCACATTGCTGTTTAAACAACTCATGAAAAGTCTTATCATCTTGTTCAAATATCAACAATGCAGCTTTAAAACTTAAAGGATGTTGAGTAGCGAAAATTCCTAAACTAGCACAAATAGAGAATGTCATTGGTAGCGGTTGCATTCTGCGTAATTGTTCTAGTTTAATTCCCACACTTTGCAGAGAATTTTCGATTAATTTATCATGATTTAATTCAGATGTGAAGAAATCTTGTAGCAGTTTTTGTGTAGTTACAGATTCATAATTAGCTAAAGAGGGGGCTAACAATCTTGGACACAAATGAGTAATATGATAAGATTCTAAAGCATAACCAATTAACTGTTCTTTAGTAATTGTCCCATCAACCATTTTTTGAGAAAAGGGAGAAGAGGTAAATTGTCTCTTTTGGTGTTCGATAAATCTATATAATTTTCGGTAAAATTGTTGTCCACTGACACCATGAGATTCTATTCTTTTAGTCGTTTCTACTAACAAACCACGACGAGAAAAATCGCTAATTAATTCGGGAATTTCTTCTTGAATGCCTGGACAAGATTGAGCAAGTTGTTCTAAGGATAAACCACCAATTTGTAATAGTCTAAATAGTTTAATTGTATCTGTGCGATATTCTGGTGGAATCGAAATGGAACATCCTTGATGATGATGACGAACTTCTATTTCGCTATCTTGAATTTTGATCAAGACTCTATCTTTAAATACAGGTTGTTGTAGCAAAGTAGGTGCTAAGGTCATAATTACTTCTTCCAGTTGGTTTAAATTATATCAATGCTAATTTTCGCAATAAACTATTGTTGTTTGTGTAGTGAAAAATTTGAAGTATGTGTAGGGTGGGCATTTTTGGGTAAAATCCTGGATAAAAGCGGAAAATTTTAGGAAATGCCCACCTCAGTATATTTCAAAAATCAAACAGGAATCCTAGATCAATGCTAATTTTCGCAGTAAATTACTATTGTTGGTGTAGTGATTCCAAATAGCTTGGTAAAAATTATCATAAATTTCTACAAACAGATAAATTTGAGATTTTAATCTTTGTTTTGTTGCTTCATTCATTGGGGCTATTTCTGAAAAAATGCTATTGATGAAGCTTTCCGAATTGCAATTGAGTTTATAATTGATTAATTCTTGTAGAGGTTGGATAAATATAGATGCAATTTGCATCTGTTCACAAGTCTGTATATATAACTCAAAAGTTTTTAATTGCTGATTTGCTAAAACTCCCATAATACTCAAAAGAAATACAGGATCAAAATTTGCCCAATATGTTAAAGCGTTACATATAGCTGTAGTTTCTGGTAATGGTAAGGTTTCAGACAATGCTTGATGACTAATATTTATTGTCTTCAGTGCTGTTAGCAATAATTCATCCTGTCCGTATTCTTGAGAATAGCGTTCTTGCAATAATTTTCTAATTTTGGCTGAACCTTGAAAGTTCAATAATGGTGAATAAAAATAACTGTTATAAGCGAAAAAATGATAATGTTCTATGATGAAACCATATATTAAATTTTCAGGTAAATCATGTTTATGGTCATTTAATGCTTGCCACAAAGAATTATTATTCATGCTTTTGTCAATTAATTGACTGGCAAAGTTGTGTAATTCTAAACTAGCATCAGAACTTAAATTATTTTTTAAGTCAGAAGCATCATCAATAAA
This sequence comes from Nostocaceae cyanobacterium, assembly GCA_035299225.1. Taxonomy (GTDB): domain Bacteria; phylum Cyanobacteriota; class Cyanobacteriia; order Cyanobacteriales; family Nostocaceae; genus DATGXB01. Next base: position 18,864 of record DATGXB010000260.1, read on the forward strand.
ACCTTGTTTATCTAAATTAATGATTAATTCATGAATAATTTCAGGACTTTGTGAAAAAAAGGTTTCTTGCAATTGCATTAAACTATGTTTTCCATCCATCATGGATAAAAGTTTTTGCAACTTCTCTCTGGACTGACCACTAATTTGAAAAGCATAATCTCGTCCATTTTGGGAAACAATTAAATAGTCTTGATTGATGGTAATGTGTCCAATTAATTGAGGATACATTTCTAGATTAATGGTGGTTTTATTTAACATTAATTTCTCCTTTAAATTTGTTCAAGATTTACGCTAATTTATATAGTATTATTATTGATTTTAAAAGAATGATTATATTTTTGTTTCTACACATCTTCACTCTAAATTTATATGAATATTTTTAGCAGTGAAAATGTGTAAAAATCAACTATAGAATTACTGCACAATAAGGCAGATTAACATGATCGGGAACTTTATCATAAGGAGATAATGGTAAACAAGGTACCACTGGAAATGGATTATAAGTGTAAGGTTCTGTAACGGCTATTCCTCCGACTACTGGATTCATTTCCTCAGAATTTAACTCTTGCATGAAACTTTCTGAGTCTGTGAATAATTCCATGCCCACGCTTGGAATTTCGTTAATTTTAATTTTGGACATTGTTTTTACCTGTTTGTAATGAATTAACAAATTTAAGGTTGTGTTTATATCATAACTTTAGGTAATAATTATGCAAGGAAACTATAAAAAAATAAGGGACATTACTGTTACAGTATTTGCCCTTATTCTTAATCTTTTATTCTTATGTAAATGTGTTAATGGTTAAAATTGTGTTTGTGATAACGGTAAGTTACACCACACATTGCAGGCAAAAATACCCAGAAAATGGTATTTAGCCGGATATCGAAAATTGTGACATCTACAGAATTAAATATCAGCCAACCAACTAAGGTTAAAAGATAACTAAAAAAGATGGTTTTGTTTTTTGATTCTAAAACTTGGGACTGTCGAAGGAGTTGAATAGCATTAATTAAAATCCAGAGGAGTAAACTACAAAAGAGGAGTGTACAAAGAATGCCGGTTTCTGCTGATAGCATTAAAAATAAGTTATGTGGATGATTAATATCCACTTGCATTTCAGCTTTATATAATCCGCTAAAGCTTCGTAATCCCCAACCAGTCCAGGGTTGTTGCTGTGTTAAAGACCATGCAAACTGCCATTGAGTAGTCCGCATCTCTGTTACTGGTACTGGACTATATTTATCTCCATTTAAACGCGCCCAAAAAAAGGAGGGGACAAAGCGCCGGAAAAGTTCAGCAATGGGTGATGGTGCAAAAGCTGCTAGGAGAATAGTGGTAACGATACTCATAAAACCCGCAACTAACAATCGCCAGCCTTGATAAAGTGCGAAAGCTAAACAGGCAAAAATAGCGATCGCCCAACCGTTACGAGAATCAGTTAAAATTAAGGCGATAAAGTTGGCAAATACTGTAACTGTTAACAGGATAAACCGAGGATTTCTGGTTTTGATTTGTTGACAATTTTCTAACGACAACCCTAAACCCAGAATCAACACAGTTGTTAAATAAGCTGCTAAAGTGTTGGCGTGCATCAATATAGATGCCATTCTGCCTGGTGGTACTCCTCCCTCAACTAGATGCCAATCTAAAACAATAGCTAAAAATTGAAATTGCCACTGCCAACCTAGAAATAATTGCCCAAAACCGAAAATGAGAATAGGTATAGAACCTAACACAATTAACCAAGCAATTTGTCTTAACTGTGCAGGTGTTTGAATCAAGGCAGCTAAACCAGGAAAGGCAAAAAAGAAGGGGAGAAAATTAAATACTCCTAGAAAAGCCTCTGCTTTATTAGTAGCAAAAGCGGTGGTAAGTAGGAGCAATATACTTAAAATCCCAAATCCCCAATTGAGAGGATGACGGATAATATTTTTATACTGTTTACGCCAAGTGATACCAGCCGCAAACAATAGAGTTAAAGAACCTAAAAAGGGACTGAGGGGGAAAGCCAACAGCCCCAACTGGCTCATTACCCAAGGTCGTTGTAGGTTAGGGTTGGGATGATAAAAAGCCTGATTCAAGCTAACTCCCAACATTCACTACGGGTTAAACGAATCTGTGCTAATGTAAAAATAGTGGGGATAATCCGCCCGTAATTAGTGGCGATCGCTCTCCAACCTAAATCCGCAAAAAACCAAGCCCAGATCACAGGCCCTAAAAATGCAAACGCTGTCCGCACTGCACCATAACGAGCTGCACTAACAGTCATTCCCCGCTTGGCCATTTGTATTGCTACCTGATTTTGTAACTGTTTACCCGCTACCCCTGCACCTGTGACTATGGCCTGTTGTGCTATTTGATAAGTAGCTAAGTGCATAGCAAATTGACGTGCAATCTGTTTCAGAATCAAGGGTTGGATAATTGAAGTTACCGCTACAGCACTACCACCTTTAAAAATTACACCTAAAGGATCACGCTGTAATAGCAGTGGTAGAGGTTCTTGTACTTCTGATTTAATTAACTGCTGCTGAATTTTAGCGGTTAAAGCTTGCTTTTCGTGTTGTGGTAACTTTTTCCAGACATGACCAAGCAAGTGTAAAAACACTTCTGCTTCCAGATCCACAGTAGCTAAATTATCAGAATAGGGAATTTTTAAATACTTACATACTTGAATAAGCGCTTGTCTGTAAGTAACGCGGTAGGTCTGTCCTCGCAATACTGTGAGCCCATCGGCTGCTAAAAAACGAAACCGATTTTCAATAGCATCTAACCAAGCTTGACGGTCTTGGCTTTGTATTTCTATGGGTTCAGGTGTTTGCAAATAATCTAAAGGATTAAATTTTCGACTAAACAGGATGGCTGTTAAATCTTTGAGTTCTTCTTCGGTGGCTAACTCTAGTACCGTCCTGAGTTCATCCAATTTCCCTTCCTCCCAACTGTACAGCTTATCTGTAACTTATTCTAGTATGCAGTTGTCAATAGTCATTGGTCATTAGTCATTAGTCATTAGTCTTTGGTCGTTAGATGCAAATTTAGCATAGATAAAATTCAATAGTCGCAACTAGCTTGAATCCTCATGTCACTATTTCGTGATATGAAGTAGTTCAGCACTAGCACAAAAACAATTAGAAACGACAAATTTGCAAGTGTTGGGAAATGATATTTTAGACAAGGCTGCTCAGAGATGGGATTTGACTTGATTTATCAAGCTTCAGCGAACAAAATTAAGTTGTTGACTAGATAGTTTTTTTGTCAACCCTTATCAGCAGCTTTTTTATTAGCTAATACTCTATCTCTTTGACCAAAGCAAGAGCATTGTCTCTTTTTCAAGATTGGATTTACCTCTATCCTGAGATTATTTTTTTTAAATCCTCCAGTTATTTTTTTAAGGAATTGCTACAATAAGTTCATCCTGCTTAGTTGTAAATATCACAAACTAGCAGAAACGGTAAACAGTTTAATCTGTAATCCAAATCACTCTAAATAATATATTTGTACTAAAGCACAAATAAAATTAACATTGCTTAATCTTTCATAAATTTGATCCCCGGCTACTTTGCTGCGTTTTGTGTAGATTTTTCCCAAATACAGATAAATTTGAAATAATGAGTATTAGAGACCAAGAGAAGCGGTAATTACCGTAATGAAATGCTATTTTTACAAAAATTTGGGAAAAGTGAGTTTAAACTTTAACCTAAAATTAATCAAAAAATCAGCATTGTTCGGTCAATAACGGCAAATAAATTAGGGGGTTTAGGGCATAGCCTTGGGTTTACCTCTAATTGTCTATGATTACAAAATGACCTTCGAGCATCTTAAATTTTCATTAAAATAAGGAGATTAAAAATCATGCAAACCGTAGTTAATTTGACACAAGAATTAGTTATTGGCGAGATTGACAGTGTATTAGATACCTATCCCTATCAACCTTACCAACAAGCGTTTGCGATTCCTGATTTACGTCAAGAATTAATTTCTTTTGTGTTTAATCGTCTTCCTTGTTTTTATCAAGCGATCGCAGAAGGTAAAATGGGAATATCAGAGCAAGAACCAGATGGCATTCTCAGCTACAAATTACCCCGCAATCCTTTGCAGCAACAACTACATATACAACAGTTAATACATCAAGGAATTTCTGCAATTTTCAAAGAAAAATCAGATTTTCTCAGTCATCACTTATGTGATTTAGTACACCCAGATTGTGAACCATCTCACTGGTTTGGTTGATTTAGTTTTGGTAATGGTAAAAAGTCATAAAATTTATAGTTGAGACTGAGAATTTTTTGATTACTTAACACTCTTGGCGTGTAAAATCTAACAAGCACAGCTTTACAGGATTAAAACACGCCATGAAAAAAGTAGCAACAATTATGTTTTTAGGTGTTAGCTTAACATTAGGGTTAGAAGTGCTCACACCTAGAGTTAGTCATGCACAATTATTTTACCCACCCGCAAGCGATCGCCACTCAGTGATGGTCATAGGACAAGGAGTAGTCAAAGTACCCGCAGACAATGCGGATATAGAATTATTAATTAGTAAACTCAGCCTTCCCACAGGTGAAGAGGACACAGAATTATCACCTCCCATACCAGAAGAAAGTCAGTCTGTGTCTGCACCTGCATTACTTTTACAGCGAAAACAACGCATTAAATTAGTACAATCTGAAACAAATAAATTAACAGAAAACAGCCTTCAACCATTAATAGATAGTATAACTCAACAAGGTATTGCAGCCGATCAAGTGCGGATACAACTAAGTGATGATCCTGAAGAAAACAAAGCGAAAATTTTTGTAAGGTTAGAAAAACCAACCAGTATAAAAGTCAAACAAATCGTTAACTCCGTGAAAAAAGCCACAGCAGATTTAGATGATCTATCTGTAGAAAAAGTTGGAGTAGAATATACAGTTAATGATTGTTTATCTTTGCAAAATGCAGTTTACAAAGCCGCCGCAGAGGACGCAAAAAACCGCGCTCAAGCCTTAGCAGATGCAATGGGAGTAAGGCTAGGTAAACCTTCCGTATCTGAACCATTCTACTCTTTATTTTATGGTTCTTGTAGTACAAAACCCATTACCTTACCTTCCTTTGCTAGTTTTCTTTTAACCTCAGATTTTGACCCAGATAAACCCGCCGAAGTTGAAATGAGAAAAGATATTTTTGTCAGCTTTTCTGTAAGATAAAAACAGGGGAAAGGGGGAAAGGGGAAGGAAAAAGAAAATACCTTTACCCTTTAACCTCCTTCATAGTTTTTGCAGGCTGTGTAATAAATAATCTAAAATAGACTTAGCTAAGATAATCAGGTAAAAATTATGTCAACAATAAAACTTGAAATCCAACTATCTGCACAGGAATTACTCAAAGCTGTTGAACAGTTAAGCCAATCAGAATTAGAGCAGTTTGTATCTCAAGTAATTGCTATACAAGCACAGAAAAAAGCGGCTAGTTTACCTCAAAAAGAAGCAGATTTATTAATCAAAATCAATCAAAGGACTCCCGCAGATATTCAACAGCGTTATGATGAGTTAATAGAAAAAAGAGATGATGAAACCTTAACACCAGCAGAATACAACGAATTATTAGAATTAACAAACCAAATAGAAAATTGGGACGCGCAACGCATAGAAAATTTATCAGAATTAGCAAGTTTACGAGGGATTTCTTTAGTCCAATTAATGGAGAATTTAGGTATTAACAATCAAACTAATGTCTAAAGATAGAATTACAGCACAACAGAAAAACTTTGTTTTAAAACGTGCTAAAGGTTGTTGTGAATATTGTCGAAGTCAAGTCATGTTTTCCACCCAATCATTTTCCATTGACCATATAATTCCTAGAAATCAAGGTGGAAAAACAACTTTAGATAACTTAGCTTTAGCTTGTCAGGGGTGTAATAATCATAAATATAATAAGACTGAAAGTAAAGATCCTGTTACTGGTGAAGTTGTATCTCTCTATCATCCACGTCAACAGCAATGGAGTGATCATTTTACTTGGAATCAAGACTTTAGCCTAGTTATTGGGTTAACTAAAATCGGACGTGCTACAGTAGAAACACTCCACCTAAATCGAGATGGTGTAGTTAATTTGCGTCGTATTTTATATGCAATGGGTGAACACCCTCCCGATGAATCACATAATTAGGGTTAAATTTTATGACAATTACAAAAGAAAAAGCTATTGAAAAATTGACAAGTCAACTTCAAAAACTTAGAAGGATAATTTCTTTACCATTAGAATCTTTAGATCCAACAATACATCCAACAGAAATTCTCCAATTAATCAGAAGCATAGAAACCGATTTCGGATATATATTTAAAAATAATAATAAATATTTTTATCAAATACAGAATACTCGATATGATGATATATTAGATCAGATGTTAAGTTATGAAGATATTGATAGCAATGAATGGATAGATTTTAGTAATGAATTAGAAAAATGTCTATACAAGATTTTTTCAATCGTAAACTCATCAATAAAAGAGTTAGAAGATTACTGGGATGAATTAAATTTTGAAGCATCTATTATTAGCCCAAATCAATCGAATTTTGATACTCTACCAATAATTGAAAGTATTTGTAACAGGTTTCATTTAGTTGCTAAACAACTAAGAACACGACACAATAATAGAGAAACTTTAACAATTACAGATGAGTATGATGTTCAAGATTTATTTCATTCTCTACTAACTATATATTTTGATGATATTAGACCAGAAGAATGGATTCCAAGTTATGCTGGACGTGCTTCAAGAACCGACTTTCTTTTAAAAAATGAGCAAACTATAATTGAAATTAAAAAGACACGCTCAGGTTTAGCAGATAAGGAAATTGGAGAACAATTAATTATAGATATTACTAAATATAAAGCCCATCCTGACTGTAAACAGCTTATTTGCTTTGTTTACGATCAAGAAGGTTTAATTAGAAACCCTCGCGGACTTGAAAATGATTTGAGTAAAACTACAGATGGTTTAGTAGTAAACGTATTTATTAGGCCAAAATAGTTATATTGAAAGTGTTTTTATCAAAAGCGATTTGTGAATAAAAAATCGCCTTATCAATTTTAACCTAATGTCAAAACACCTTCAGTAAAGTTAACTGATAAAGGTAATATTCTTAACCACTGTAAACCCAATAAAGGCTCACGGATACCTTTACCTGTAACAACAGGAATGATATATTCCTGTTCTTCTAACATCACTTTTCCTTCATAGATAACCCTCTTCCATCACTTTCGACAACACAAAATTTGAAACTTTTATTTTGCCAGGCTTTCAGCAATTTATTAAGATTAGGAAATATTTTTGATATTTTGTGAGTGATAAACACTGAAAGCTCTACTATAGCTGGATTTGACCA